>QIJG01000074.1 GCA_003232715.1 Nitrospirota bacterium | reverse complement strand
GGATACAAAAGTTGCAACCTTATTCCGGGAATATCCCGAGACAGTCGACTATCTCCTCTCGCTCGGGCTCTGCGAATGCAAAGATACTTTTGTCCTGGCACTCAAGGATGTTGCAAAAGAAAAAGGTATTGATCTGGATGAGCTTTTAAGGGAGATTATAAGCCGTGTGAGGTAATCTCTTGTAATCGTGCGGGCCTTCTTTTGAATCAATCTGGACCCTTCTGCACAAAGGCCTTCATGGACAGAAGCCGCTGAGCCGTGCCTTTCTCTCCCATTCCAAAACTTTGCGGTAATCCCTGAAAAGACACTCCCTTTTCCTGAATTCCCGTGTGTGGATGGCACGTCTTCCGTTCTTTTTTCTTAATATCCCGATATCGGCGTGGAGCATTTCATGATAGACGATAAATTTAACAAAAACCCCCGGCACTCTGACACAGTCCAGCCCCGGGTTGATCCTGATGGTCTTTGTCTCTGAATTATAACTGCCGAGGGTTCTTTTCCTGACGGCCTTTTTCGGGGAGCGCTTTCCCCAGGTTATCACTGCATCGATCTCATTAGAGAAATACTCCCGGTTCACCTTCTCAAATATTTCCCGAAGATTATAAACCCTTCCTTCCGGCTCGATCCTGTCAGAGACTCTGGACCTCTTCCTTACCCTCCACTGGTTTTTTCTGAAGAAGTCATGGACAAGGGGTGTCTTGATGGAAGGTTTCCTGATTAATTCCGCTATCTCAAGGATTACCTCCAGAGGGGCCTCGGTAAAGAGACGCTGGATTCTCAGGAGGATCCGTCCCTCTTCTCTTTTAAAGCTGACTATACTTGTTCTGTTGTTTGTCAGTGTAATCTCTACAGGTCTGCAGACAGACCTCTCTATAACCCTTTGAAGATTCATGCATGGAAGTTCCCTGATGGTAAAATATGGTCGGGGCGACTGGATTCGAACCAGCGACCGCACGGTCCCGAACCGTGTGCGCTACCAGGCTGCGCTACGCCCCGTTATGTTTTATAGATAGTAAATAGTAAAGTTAGAGGGGGCTTTGTGTCAAGTATTCGAATTGTCCGTGATTGACAGAGTTGAGGGCCGAAGCTTAAAATATTAAACTTTTCCAGTCTTCAGGTTAAACCTCAGGGTAAACTTGATACTGCCGGGTCGATTCAGGAATCAGAATCAATCCTGTAACCGGAACAGTTGAGATCCGGAGTGCTTAGCACTCATGAAATTAAGACAAAGACGCAGCAATTACCCGCAAGGGGGTAGTGCCGTGTCAACTCTCAAGTGTCATTCCGGCTTGTCGGGAATGACACTTCAACCCTCCGACATAAAAAGGTTGACATGACAGTAGTAAGTGCCGGTAAATTCCAGCTATGGATATAAAAGAGATACAGAAAAGGCTCAGGGATTTTGCGGAAGAGCGAAACTGGGAGCAGTTTCACAGCCCCAAGAATCTGACCATGGCCCTGAGTGCTGAGGCGGCTGAACTCCTTGAGCTGTTTCAATGGCTTACCGAGGAGCAGTCGAGGGCTGTTGTTGACTCTGAAAGGGATATGGCACTTGTAAGGGAAGAGGTTGCCGATGTCTTTATCTATCTTGCAAGACTGGCGGATAAATTAGGTATTGACATTGAAAAGGAAGTCTTTAAAAAGATGGACCTCAATGAGAAGAAATATCCTGTGGGGCTGTCAAAGGGCAATGCCACAAAATATAATCGGAGACAGGAAAAAAAGGGCACTTAAACTTAACCAGGGAGGCTTATTATGTTTATACCGCTTATCCGGAAGAGGAGAAGCATCAGAAGGTTTCTGAATAAGGAGGTGGAGGCTGAGAAGATCGATCAGCTTGTTGAGGCAGCGCTTCGCTCTCCTTCATCAAGGGGACTCAACCCATGGCAATTCATTATTGTTACGGAAAGAGATTTGCTTAAAAAACTTTCAAAGGCTAAAAAACACGGCTCGTCTTTCCTGAATAATGCCCCGCTCGGGGTGGCCGTATGTGCTGATCCTGAAAAGAGTGATGTCTGGATTGAAGATGCTTCCATAACTGCCACATATATCCAGTTGGCCGCAGAGTCACTGGGGCTGGGGAGTTGCTGGGTGCAGATAAGGGACAGAATACATGATAAAAGTAATACGGCAGAAGAGTATGTTTCCGGGCTCTTAAATATACCCGGGAACCTCAGGATAGAATCTGTTATCGCCATCGGATATCCTGATGAGGAAAAACCTCCTCACAGCCGGGAGGAACTGCAATATGAAAAAGTACACCTCAACCTCTACGGCAGGTTATATGGAAAATAGGGATGCACCGGGCTTACAGGTGCCTTTCCAGCTCCCCATCAACGGGCACAAAGTCGGCTTCATAAGGTCGGGGTTCCCTGCCAAAGCAGATCCCCTGCTGTTCAAAGAGTGAGACTATGTTTAAATCAACCAACCTCTGTTTAATGGCCTCTTTTGTAGGCATGTAGTAGATCTTCCGCCCCCGGACCTTTACCACGGTTACCCCGTCAATCCCTTGCAAAAGGAGTCTTACGGCCGCAGCACCCGCCTCCTTGCCGAAGTTTACATCAAAGGCAGAGCTGTGACCTGACCTTACAAGGTGCCCTGGAATGACCTCCCGGATTTCAGGCAGTTCATACACACCGGGGACATAAAACCCCTTCTTCTTCATAAATTCCTTTATCTCGGGGTCGGTATTCATCCTCTGCTCAAGCTGTTTCCTGACATACCTGCCTGCACCCGAGAGTTTTTTGTGACCGAAGGCATCCATCCCTGCCGCCTCATCATAGATGTGCTCACCCTTTGCATCCGTAATACCCTCTGATACAACAATTGTATAGGTTCCCGCCTTTACATCACTGCGTTCAACCCTCTGCATGTACCTCATCTTCATGTGTCTGTAGACCTCATCGAAGTCAACAGGAACTTCTGGGATTAGGATGCAGTCTGCCTCTGCACCAACCCCTCCCCTGAATGCGGTATGCCCCACGTATCTTCCGAAGACCTCCACAATCATTATGCGGTTGTGGCTCAGCCCCGTAGTCTTCAGTTCCTCTGTAAAGCGGGCGATCCGGTTCAATGAAGAGTCTCCGCCTACGCTGTAGGGCTGCAGGTCGAGGTCCATGGTCTTCGGGACATGTACGCATGATATGCCGCGCTCTGCAAGGTCAAGCATGACAGATCCGGTATCGTCACCGCCGCTGATGACAAGGCCATCTATGTTGAACTTGTTCAACCCATCCTTGATCTTCATGTACTTGTCCGGGTCTTTTATCTTCGAGATCTTTACCCTTGAGTGCCCGGCCTCAGACCCTGCGAGATTTGCGTCAATGCTGTCCACTCTTGCCGGGGTAAGGACAACCGGGGCCTCCATATCAATCAGGTTGTACAGACCGGCATATCCGTTGGGAATTACCAGGGTCTCAACCCCCATGCTATGGGCTGTCTGGGTTACTGATTTGACAACGGCATTAAGCCCGCCGCAATCTCCCCCGCATGTTATAATTCCTATCCTCTTGATTTCCCTCATATCTCCCCCGTATTTCCGATATTTTTGATGGTGACTGTATGCCACGGTATTCCTTGAGATCTTTTACGGATAAAGGGCCTCTTAAACTATAGTTGGAGTTTAGCAGAGGGAAAGGGGCTATGACAAGGCCATCCATTTAGCCTTCTCGTAAGAATCGCTCAAAACAGGTTAAAACTCAGTCTGAAATACATAAAGGTCGAACAGAGATGATCGCAGCCGGGCATAAGATTCAGCTTGACATAACGATAAATGTCGGGTAGACTGTTTATTGAGAGAGAATGGAGGGAGATATGATCGAGGGATTAATTAAGAAGAACCGCAGTTGCAGGCGCTTTTACCAGGATGAGGCTGTTGATGAAGAGACCTTGAAGGGGCTTGTCAATCTTGCAAGACTTTCAGCATCGGCAGGGAATCTCCAGCCACTCAAATATATCCTCTCAAAGGATCCGGAGAAAAATGACAAGATCTTTTCATGCCTTACGTGGGCCGGTTATTTGCGGGACTGGCCCGGCCCCCGGGAAGGCGAGAGGCCTTCTGCATATATCGTTGTTTTAGGTGATGCAGAGATATGCATAAACTTCTGGTGCGACCATGGAATAGCAGCCCAGAGCATTATGCTTGGTGCCAGGGAAAAGGGGCTTGGCGGGTGCATCATAGGCTCTGTAAACAGAAAAAGACTCAGCGAGCTGCTGAACATCCCGGAAAGATATGAGGTGCTAATTGTTCTTGCAATCGGAAAGCCAAAGGAAGAGGTTATTATTGAAGAGATTGCAGCAGGAGAGAGCATAAAGTACTGGCGTGACGACAAGGGCGTTCACCATGTGCCCAAGAGAAGGCTTGAGGATATAATCACCTTGTAGCCTCAGTGTCTCCCCGAAAGCTTTCGGGGTGGTTGTCTTATCCGGAAGAGAAATCAGAAGAACCCTTTTTTATTATAGCCCTGTAAAAGAGGAGGACTATGCCGAGGGTCAGGGCGGAGTCGGCCACGTTAAAGGCCGGCCAGTGGTGTTTGCCCACATAGAGGTCAAGAAAATCTACTACATGACCAAGCCTTATCCTGTCTACGAGGTTACCCAGAGCCCCTCCCCTTTCCCTTTATGATCATGAAGGAGATTATCCCTATTGCAATAAAGGAGATAATTATAAAGAAGAGCGGGCCAAGTCCCTGAAACATGCCGAAGGCAGCCCCCGGATTTCTGACGCTTACAATCCTGAAAAACGGCAGTATCTGAATACTTTCGTAAGGGTGAATATACCTGACTATGATAAGCTTTGTTGCCTGGTCAAGGATCAGGACGATCAGTGATATGATAAAATAGGTTATTGCAGGCTTTTTAATACGTGATAATACGTGATAACACCTTTGACAGACCTCCTGAGCATCTGCAAACTCTCCAACCGTGGTTGACCAGTTCCAGCAGCGGAGGCACTTCTTCCCCCCGGCATGTTCAACTACCACTGCCAGACCATCGACTTCTTCGTCCCTGTAAGCATCCTCCGGGGCATCCGTGTAGTCACCTGTCCCGGATTGAGAGACGATAAAGAGTGCGGGCAGGAGGTCCTTGTAAGACTGAAGCAGTGATAACCGCTCTTTATCTGCAAAGATGGTTACCTTTGCCTCAAGGGAATTTCCTATTGTCTTTTCAGCCCTTTTAATCTCAATGGCCTTGTTCACAACATTTCTTATCTCTATAAGTCCTGCCCATCTTTCTTCAAGGTCCTGATCAATCCTCCCCTCGTCAACCAGGGGGAAGTCGTAAACTGCCAGACCTCCTCTGCAGTAAAGGAGACCACCGGGGCCATGAGCCGGGTCATTGTGTTGAGTATCCGGTACATGGTCCACTGTGCTGCCCTGCGCTCAGTGGAGTCAGGGGCAAAGGTATAGAGTCTGTCTTTCAGGATATCGAGATAGAAGGAACTCATATCCACCACACAGAAGTTATATATAGTATGAAAAACCTCGTGGAAATCGAACCTCTCGTAAGCCTCCGTTACCCGCTTGATAAGGCCCTGCAGCCTGGTAACGGCCCACCTGTCTATCTCAGGGAGGTTTTGGGAATAATCCCCGTTGTCAAAATCATAGAGGTTTCCGAGCAGAAACCTGCAGGTGTTTCTTATCTTCCTGTAGGCGTCTATAAGACGCGTAATAATCTCATCTGAGAGGCGGATATCATCTCTGTAATCCTCTGCAGAGACCCATAGCCTCAATATCTCGGCCCCGTTTTTCTTGATAATATCCTCAGGAGATATTACGTTTCCAAGGGATTTTGACATCTTTTTTCCACGGCCATCCACAACAAAGCCATGGGTCAGGACAATGTCGTAGGGGGCACGCTCACGTGTTGCCACTGAGGAGATAAGGGAGCTCTGAAACCACCCTCTGTGCTGGTCACTCCCCTCAAGGTACATATCCGCAGGCCACGTGAGGCGCTTATCCGCCTCAACAACCGCAGCATGGCTGACCCCTGAGTCAAACCAGACATCCAGGATATCCATCTCCTTCTCAAGCTCTCTGCTGCCACAGGCGGGGCACTTGTATTCCTCGCCAATGAGGTCCCTTACCTCTATCTCAAACCATGCATCAGCACCCCTCTGCGCAAAGAGCTCAACCACGGCCTTCAGGATGTTTTCGTCCTTTATGAATTCTCCGCATTGTCTGCAGGATATCAGTGCTATCGGGACTCCCCAGGCCCTCTGACGGGAGATGCACCAGTCAGGCCTCCGCTCTACCATTCCCTGTATCCTGCCCTTTCCCCACTTCGGTATCCACTCCACCCGGTCTATCTCTTTCAGGCATGCACTCCTGAGACCGTTATGCTCAACAGTTATAAACCACTGCGGGGTTGCCCTGAAGATTACGGGTTTCTTGCATCTCCAGCAGTGCGGGTAGGAGTGAGTGATGTCTTCAGAGCCTAAAAGGGCCCCCCGCTCCCTGAGCAGATTTATGATGTAATCGTTTGCCTTAAAGACAAACATCCCATCGAGTCCGGCCTCAGCAGTCGTGAACTTTCCATGGTCATCAACAGGGGTCAGGATCTCAAGGCCGTATTTCAGTCCTGCAATATAGTCGTCTTCTCCGTGTCCCGGTGCTATATGGACAACCCCGGTCCCCTCTGAGGTAGTTACAAAATCACCCGTTATAACTACTGCATCCCTTTCAATGAACGGATGCCTTGCCTTGATGCCTTCAAGGTCCTTGCCCTTGACTGTCTTAACAGCGCTGCCTTTTATCTTCAATTCATCTGCTATTTTTTCAACAAGGTCCGATGCCACAATATAATAATCACCTTCCGACTCTACAACTGAATACTCTACATCGGCATGGACTGCAAGTGCTAGGTTTGCCGGCAGGGTCCAGGGAGTGGTGGTCCATATAATGAGGTAAAGGTTCCTTTCAGGAACAATCCCTTTTGCATCGCTCTCTAAAACTCTGAACCTGACATAAATGGAAGTTGAGACCTTTTCCGCATACTCCACCTCAGCCTCAGCCAGTGCGGTTATGCAGGATGGACACCAGTGGACGGGCTTTTTACCCTTATATACATAACCGGCCTTTACAAACCTCCCGAACTCCCGGACTATGGATGCCTCGTAATCATAAGACATGGTAAGGTAGGGCATGTCCCAGTCCCCAAAAATTCCGAGCCTCCTGAACTCTTCCCTCTGGATATTAACAAACCGCCCGGCATACTCCCTGCAGAGTTTCCGCTTCTCAATAACCGGGGTCGTATGCTTCTTCTTGCCGAGGTTTTTATCCACCTGTAACTCTATAGGCAGTCCGTGACAGTCCCAGCTGAACGGTGAATAACAGCCGAGCATGCTCTTGTATTTTACGATTATATCCTTGAGTACCTTGTTGAGGGCATGTCCCATGTGTATGTGACCATTTGCATACGGCGGGCCGTCATGAAGTATAAAGGATTTGGCTGGTCTGTTCTTGTCCTGGAGCTTTTTGTAGATATCCCTCTCCTGCCAGAACTTCAGTGTCTCAGGTTCCCTGCGGGCAAGGTTTGCCTTCATTGGAAAGGCTGTCCGTGGTAAGTTCAATGTATCCTTGTAATTCCCGGGCATAGTTAATAAACATAACCCTGATCAGGAGAAAAAGTCAAGGAAGCCCCGTTGAAACCAGCAATTCACGGCGAACCTGTAATGCTTTGAAATTGCTTCACTTCACTCGCAATGACGGAGAATACCTTGCAATGACAGAAAAGGGGGTCGTCATGTCATTGCATAAGAGCCTTGGCAACAAAGCAATCCTGTATTGATTTTCACCGTGAATTTTGGGATCTATGAGTTGACTTGATAAAATTTTTTGAAATAGGTACTATATTTAGACTTAAAAATCGGCAACTATGCTAATCAGCGCATAATGTTGCCGTACTATAACCAGGTATAAAAATATCATTTGGAGGTGGATTATGTTTGAATCCATAGCGTGGGCAATGGGCCCGGCACAGCAGGGTGGAGCACAAGGTGGGCCTCAGTCAGCTATTACAAGCTTTTTGCCCCTAATTATTATATTTGCCATTTTCTATTTTCTCCTTATAAGACCCCAGCAGAAAAAGGCTAAACAACACAGGGAGATGCTGGCTGCCCTGAAGAAGGGTGACAAGGTGGTAACGACCGGAGGTATTTACGGGGTTGTAGACGCCGTCGGGGAGAAGACAATTACGGTCAAGATTGTCGAGAACGTGAAAGTCAAGCTTGGAAAGGCATATATTGCAACCATCAGATCTACATCAGAAGAAGACTGAACCTGATATTATAGAAAGGCTCCTGTATAATCCCAGGGCTCGTCTCTATATAGAAGCAGCAGACAAATACCTTGAGAGTATCGGTTATACAGAGCATGGGCTCAGGCACTGTGGAATCGTTTCAACGACTGCTTGCAGGATTTTAAGAAAACTCTCTTATCCTGAAAAAAGCACAAAGCTTGCAGCGGCAGCGGGGTTTCTGCACGACATAGGAAACCTGCTTGGCAGGAAAATGCACCACAAAATGGGAGCCCTTCTTGCCAAAGAGGTCCTTGAAGAGGTTGGCTTTGAGCTTATGGATATTACAAGGATCATGACGGCCATAGTAATTCATGAAGAGGATGAAGGGTCGATCCCTGATGAGGTGGCTGCAGCACTCCTGATTGCAG
>QIJG01000207.1 GCA_003232715.1 Nitrospirota bacterium | reverse complement strand
ATAACATCTGCGTTCACCACTCCGTTGATACCCCTCAGGGTATCCCGGATATCCCTGTCCTTGCCGGGAAGGACATTTCCAAGCATGTATATCCTTGCCATGGTCTCCTCCTTTGAGGCTTACGCCCCTTTTGGTTTATGTCCAGGTTAAGTAATGATGAATTCGTAAAAAAACCAGGAATACTGTATTCCGTCATCCTGAATGCCGAATCAAGTTATTAAGTTTATTCACAAACTATATATAAATCATACCAGATAATGGCCTTCATGACAACAATTTCCATGGCCACCGCAGTCAATCTGTTGACACCTTATGTCTATATACTGTAAATTAACTGTATTATGAAGAGTGTACTTATAATAGACGATGATATTACTGTAAGAGATGTCCTTAACGAATTCTTAATTTCGGAAAAATACAGGGTTGCCCTGGAAGAAAACGGCCTGAATGGACTTGAAAGGTTAAGGAAAGAGAGTTTTGATATTATCTTCCTTGACCTCGCCATGCCCGTAATGGGAGGAATGGATGTCCTGAAGGCAATGAAGGACACCCCGAATTCCGACACCCCCTGCATCATTATTACTGCCTATGGAACAGTAAAAAATGCGGTTGAAGCCATGAGAACAGGGGCATTCGATTACGTCACAAAACCCTTCAGACTCGATGAACTGGGAATTATCATCCAAAAAGCACTCGATATGGCTAAACTCAAGAAAGAGAATATCCGGCTAAAAAGAGAACTCAGGAAGCGTTATGAATTTCACGGTCTTATAGGCTCATCCCCTAAGATGCAGAGGGTTTATGACCTGATAGAGAAGATAGCTGATACGGACAGCACTGTCCTTATTACAGGTGGAAGCGGTACGGGTAAAGAGCTTATTGCAAAGGTAATCCATTACAACAGTTACCGCTCCGGCAAGAATTTTGTTCCTCTCAATTGTGCAGCCATACCAAAAGACCTCCTGGAGTCGGAACTCTTCGGACATGAAAAAGGGGCATTCACCGGGGCTATAAATACACGCATTGGAAGGTTTGAACTTGCAAGCGGCGGCACGCTCTTTCTTGATGAGATTGGAGAGCTCGACCCCTCGTTACAGGTCAAGTTATTACGGGTGCTTCAGGAGAGGGAATTCGAAAGAATCGGAAGCACAAAGACGATAAAGGTCAACGTAAGGATATTAGCCGCCACTAACAGGAACCTTGAAGAACTTACAAGAGAGGGCAGGTTCAGGGAAGACCTCTATTACAGATTAAACGTAATACCCGTTCACATTCCCCCGTTGAGGGACAGGAAAGAAGACATACCGGTGTTAATCGAACACTTCCTTAAAAAACATGCAAAAGCAAAAAAGAGGCAATCCCCTGAGATATCAAAACAGTTGATGGATGTCCTTCTTAGATACGGATGGCCCGGAAATATCCGTGAACTGGAGAACCTGATTGAACGGCTTACGATACTCACCCCGGGGCAGGACGTTACCATGGAAGACCTGCCGGAAAGGTTTCAACCCCTCGCTCATGCTATTGATAAGCCCCAAACCTCTCTTTATTCTACAGAGGATGTATCCCTTCCACCTGAAGGCATAAACCTCAATGACATCATTGATACCATGGAAAGAAAACTCATTACCGAGGCCCTGGAAAAATCTAACGGGATAAAGAGTAAGGCCGCCACCCTGCTTGGCCTGAACAGGACGACCCTGGTTGAGAAGATGAAGAAAAAGGGAATTGCAATAACGTCAAAAGTCTAACATCCACCTCCCCTTGCCTTTTATTTTTCCTTGATATTCAAAGAGTTACATCCTGGCATATTAGTTGCTATTTCTCTCTCCACAATGAAGCTAACCGTCATATTCCCAACAAATATTATTCACTTGCTTGTTATTGTCCTGACTCTCTCCTTCACCTGCACGGAGATTTATGCCTCGGAACCCTTGCAAAAGGCCTTTGAGGCAATCAATGAAGGGAGAAACTATGAGGCATTGAGACTGCTCTCTCAACGAAGGCCTTCTGAAAAGGAACTTCCCCGCTACTACTACCTCAAGGGAAGAGCACTCGGGAGGACAAAGAGGTACCATAAGGCTATCGGATATCTGAACCGTGCCTATATAACAGCAAAGGATAAGACCCTCAGGGAACATGCACTCTTTGAACGGGGAGTAATATACCTGGTAAGTGGATTTCATTATGAAGCCGCTTCCAATTTCAGGCTTTTTTACAAAAGGCATATCTCAATTATGCTCAAGCCTCCCTGAAGACCGGCAATTATGTGGAGGCACTTGCCTATTTCAGAAAGGTAAGTGATACGCCTGAAGCGGTCTTTGGCAAGGCAGAGATATTTCAAAGGCTTGGACTTTTCAGCGCTGCCCATAAACTCTACAATAACGGTCTGATAAGTTATAAAAACTATATCGAAAAGCATCCTGACATACTTTACTACTACGCAGAAAACCTGAGGATTATCGGTAAGACCGAACAGGCAAAGTCCCTCTTCTATCTGCTGATGGATACCTACCTCAGAGAGAGGGCATACCTCGGGCTTGGACTGATCGAGTATACGAGGAACGACATGAAATCTGCTGAAATGTACCTCAAAAAGGCATCCGAGTCCCCTGACAGGGTAATAAGGAGACAAGCCCTCCTGAATCTCGGCAAGACATTAATAGCAGCAGATCATAAACCCCGGGCCATTGAATACCTCAAGACCCTACAGAGGGATTATCCCTACACTCCGGAATCAAAAAAAGCCCTTTTACTCCTCGCAAGATTAATGAGAGAGAAAAAGAATTATCTTCAGGCAGAAAAATATCTGAGAGAGCTACTGTTTGGCAGAAAACCCGGGAAAGATGCACTGAATGAGCTTGAGGCCCTGATAAATGCGAGCATAAACAACAATATAAAGGCCTTTAAACATATCTGGAACAACAGTGGACAATGGCTTTATGCACCTTCAAGAGAAGATACACTTCTTAACGTTGCAGAGGCGCTCAGGAATTCAGGTGGTAACTTTATCAGGGTTTACACATATCTTATAAAACATGGCTCCAAAGAGATAAGGGCAAAGTCCCTGAGTCAGCTCGCAATCTTCTTCAGCCGTCTTTCGGATGTTAAAAGGGTTGAGAAGCTGGTCACGAGTCTTGAAAAGCTGAATCCCGGGGGTGATGAGATCCTCAGGGCAAGGGCATGGCTCTATTATCTAAAAGGAAAGAAAAACCATGCCTATTCCATGCTAACAAGGATCTCCCATCCTGTTAATGACGACATTGACCTCCTCTGGAGGGTAAAGGAAGGAGCACCTTCCGTAAAGGGTTTCCTTAAAAACTATAGATCAATGTCCAGGGCAACAGGGGATCCACTCAGATATACAGATATAGGAGATTTACTTACTGATAAAGACATGAAAAAAGAGGCCGTAAAGTACTTTAACCTTGCCCTGAAGGTTAATCCGGACGATGCACAGGCAATGTTTATGCTTGTAAAGATCAAAGGCAGTGCTTCCCTGATGCAGAGACTCTCCATAAAAAAGGGACTTTATGGCTCTATGGCAAAGGTGATGATAAAAGAACAGGAAATAAAAAAACATATCCTGGAGATGTAAAATGGAAGAACTGAAAAAACTGAACGAAGCATTCATGACATTTAATCTCGCCTCGGAAACACTGAGGGAATATTATCAAAATCTTCAGCAACAGGTGACATACCTCTCAGAAGAGGTACAGAGAAAGAACACGGAACTCCGGAGGACTCTCAGCTTTCTCAATTCCGTCCTGCAGGGGATTAAGGAGGCGATAATAGTACTGGACAGTGACGGAAAGATATTGAAGATGAACAGGGCCGCGGAAGACCTCCTCATGATGGACCTCTCTGCATCAACAGGTCACAGGCCGGAGGAATACGGTTATAACTTCAGCCGGCTCGGTCAGAATAATCAGGAGATCGAGATAGAGACGGCAGATGGCAGGAAAACCCTGCTTGCAAGTCTCTCCGATGTGGTCAACGGCGGAGATGGGTTGATAGGATTTGTAATCCTGCTGAGGGACATAACCGCTCAGAAGGAGGTAGAAGCAGAAAAGGAGAGGAACAAGAGGCTCATTGCCATGGGAGAGATGATGGCCAGTATTGTCCATGAACTGAGGAATCCGCTGTGCAGCATTGAGCTTTACGCTTCAATGTTATACAAGGAATTAGAGGACACTCCACATGCATCCCTTGCAATGGGTGTTTCAACCGGTGTAAGAAACCTGAACAATTCCCTCTCCAACATGCTCTATTTTGCCCGGCCCCGGAATCCGAAGACAACACCCTGCAACGTCAGCACACTAACAGACGATGCCCTTGCATTGATCAAGCCCGTCATGGAATCACGGGGCATTGTTGTTGAAAAACGGACCTCCAATGCCTTGATAACCGGGGATTCGGGACTCGTAAAACAGGTTATCCTGAATATCCTGCTCAATGCAGTCCAGGCAATGGGAACAGGCGGCGTGCTCACAATCCATTCTGAAACAGACAGTAAAGGGCTCCACCTCAACATCTCCGACACTGGCAACGGAATCACTTCAGAACATATAGAGAGGATTTTCGACCCTTTTTTCACTACCAGGGACGAAGGCACAGGGCTTGGCCTCTCCATATCCCTGAAGATAATGCAGGCCCATGGTGGAACAATAAGGGCAAAGAGCCTGCCGGATTCAGCAGGCAGTGTATTCATACTATGCTTTCCTCATAAGCACCTCCTCCCCAACACCTCCGGAGACAGGACGGACAGTGCGGCCTGCCTGTCTCCGGAGCAATTTTTACAAAAAGCGGAGGGCAGGGGACAGGGGATTCAGACGGGGAAAAGAGCACATCCCGTCTCAACACACTTAAAACTCAGAAACATCAAACCTGTTAACGGAGGCCGATAATGCAACCCATTGTCGTTGTTGATGACGACCCGGAGATGAGAAATGCCCTTGAAGAGGCCGTAAAAAGGTTCGGCTTTGATGTAATGGTCGCAGAAAGCGCATCGGAGGGCATGGAAGTGCTGAAAAACCATGATTGCTCTCTGGTTATAACGGACATGAAGATGCCGGGCATGAATGGTCTGGAATTCATCAGACATATACGAAAACTCTCCACCACCTTGCCCGTCCTTGTAATCACAGGGTTCGGTACGGTTGAAAATGCAGTTGAGTGCATGAAACTCGGAGCCTCTGACTACCTTATGAAACCCTTCTCTTTTGATAACCTCAAGCAGGCAATAACCGGCCTTATTGAGCCGGCACCTGCAAATGGTGAGATCATTACCGAAGACAAGTCAATGAAGAGACTCCTCAGGATTGCATATGAGGTGGCAAGGACCGATACCACAATCCTCATAACCGGAGAGAGCGGCACCGGCAAGGAACTGATCGCAAGGTATATACACAGACAGAGCCTGAGGAGAGAAAAGAACTTTGTTGCCGTTAACTGCGCAGCAATACCCGAGAACCTGCTTGAATCCGAACTCTTTGGTCATGAGAGAGGCGCTTTCACCGGTGCATTGGAGAAAAAAATCGGAAAATTTGAAATAGCAGACGGAGGCACCTTCCTGCTCGATGAAATCGGAGAGATGTCGCTTCCGCTTCAGGCAAAGCTCCTTAGAGTCCTGCAGGAAAGGGAGATAGACAGGATCGGCAGTAAAAAACCCCTGTCCATAAACATCAGGGTGATAACAACTACAAACAGGGACCTTGCCGGAGAGGTTGAAAAGGGAAATTTCCGGGAAGATCTCTTCTACAGGATAAGCGTTTTCCCCCTTGAACTGCCGCCCCTCAGGGAACGGACCAGCGATGTGCGCATTCTTTCGGAATTCTTTCTGAAAAAACATGCGTCTCAATACGGAAAGTATATCTCGGGCTTCTCGGAAGATGCCTTCAATTATCTTTATACCCAGTCATGGAAGGGAAATATCAGAGAGCTGGAGAATGTTATCCAGAGGGCAGTACTTCTTAGCCGCTCAGAGTTTATAGAGAGTGGGGACTTTATGATTGAAAAGAGCAGGAACGTCAGACAGGACGGTAAAACCATCAAGGAGATGGAAAAAGATCTCATACTCAGGACACTTAGCGCAACCAACGGAAACAGGACAAGGACGGCAGAGTGCCTGGGAATAACCGTCAGGACATTGAGGAACAAGCTGAATGAATACAGGCTTAATGCCTGAATCCGGAGGGAGGAAAAAATTTCCCCCTCAGGTAAAAATCAGCTCTACCCTGACACAGTGATAACTGAGAATCAAGGATAATTGCCCTGGCATGAAACTTGTAGTTTAAATCAGGTTAAATCGAGGCAGGTTAGAGATAACAGGAGGTTATTATGGACTTCACACTTAACAGGCTTGAGGAGATGATAAAGTTCACCATGCAGAGGCACAGTCTCCTCCTGAGCAATCTCGCCAACAGCGACACGCCGCAGTACAGGGCAAAGGACATAAAATTTGAGTCCGTTTTTGACGAGGAGAGGCTCAGGCTTAAAAACACATCCCCCACCCACCTCAGGGCACTTGAAATCAGCGGGGATACCGAACCGACAATGGATACTGAATCTCCATGGCTTGACGGAAATAATGTCGAGGAGGATGTTGAGATGGCAAAGATTACTGAAAACGCCCTCCTCTACCAAACAACCCTGAGACTTATCAATGACAGGTTTAAAATGTATAGAAATATGATTAGCGGGAGGTAGACCATGAATATCCTGAGGGCATTTGATGTGAGTGCATCAGCACTCGTTGCACAAAAAACAAGGATGAACACCATTGCCTCCAACATGGCAAATCTGAACACCACAAGAACACCTGAGGGTGGTCCTTACAGGAGAAGGGATGTGGTGGGATGTGGTCTTCAGCTCCTACATGCTTGATGAGGAGGGAGGGCTCGAAGGTGTCGGGGTATCCGATATTGTAACCTCCAACAAGCCGCCAAAGGCAGTTTACGACCCCGGCAACCCGGATGCAGACAAAAAGGGCTACGTACTTATGCCTGATATAAACCTGATTGAAGAGATGGTTAATATGATGATGGCAACGAGGGTGTACGAAGCCAATGTAAATGCCTTTAATATAACAAAATCAATGTATATGAAGGCACTTGAGTTAGGTAAATAAACGGCTAACAATGAATAATGAACCAGGAGGCATAAAGAATGTCAATTAATCCAGTCAATGGAAGCCCCCCGGGGGCAGAAGGAATAGGCAATATAGCAGGAAAGCTTAACCCTTCCGGCCAGGACAAGACCGGCGGGAGTTTTGAAACCCTTCTTGATGAGACCATCGGGAAGGTAAGCTCCTTGCAGAAAGAGACAGAGAAGGCCATTGCAGAGATCAGCAATGGCGGAGGAAGAAACCATGGTTGCCATGCAAAAGGCCGACCTCTCTTTTCAGGTGATGATTGAGGTGAGGAACAAACTGGTGACGGCCTATGAAGAGATAATGCGGATGCAGGTCTGAGATCCATGGCTAATATACTGGATATTGTCGGCAAGTGGGACACAAAGAAGAAGATTACATTGTCCATCCTCCTTGTACTCACCATTGCCTCAATAGTACTCCTGCTAACATGGGCACAGATGCCGGATTACCGGATGCTTTATTCAAACCTGCAGGCAGATGATGCAGGACTCATAGTGCAGAAACTACAGGAGATGAAGGTCCCTTACAAGACAACCTCCACAGGCATCC
>QIJG01000078.1 GCA_003232715.1 Nitrospirota bacterium | reverse complement strand
AACAATAATCCTCACAGAGTGTAAGGGAATCGCACCAACTGATGATAGCTGGAACACCGAAAGCCTCCTCATAAAAAACCCTCCGGAGGGTCTTGGAGAAAAGTTAATCACACATGGAGTAATAAATCTCCTTAAAAAGATAGACAAGGCGATCATGCTTGGCGTCGGGATGCCCGAGCACCTGCTGCCACCGGAGGAACTGGAAAAGTTCATTGAAAAACTTTGTGAGAGGTTCGGTTCCTGATAATTGATTCATTCCTTCGTTCTACAATAACAATCCGGCATAATCTCTCTGAAATGCCGGCGGAAAAGGTCCTGAATTATAATAAGGGACAAGGATCAGCATCCTTGTCCCTTTCCACGGCTCAATTACTGTTTCGGAATAGCTCTAAATACCGGACAGTTCCTTCCCGACAATCACGGGCTTGACAGTCCTGTTAACTATCTCCGCGGAATTTGGTACTTTCAGCTTATTAAAGAGGAGCTCAAACTTTACTTCCAGCTCCTGCATTATAGGCCCCTTTACATCTGAGGGCAGGTCCCACCATTTCTTTTTCAAAGGACCAAACCCCTTCTTTCTTGTGCTGTATATAAACTGCTCCTCGGTCTGTCCCTCTTTTTTATCCTTTGCATACTCCTGTTTTATAAAGTTGTACACCTCATTCCTGAACTCTTCGGGGAGGTGTTTGCTGTCATATATCATGTTCTGAAATCCCGTGGCCAGATGGACCTCTGAAGTCCCGGTCTCAGGGAACATATGGAAGGCGGTGTCAGGCAGTGTTGAGGCACCGTGCTGGACACAGCCTGAAAGACCGTACTCCTTTCTTGCAATCCCGGAGAGACTCCTGAGAGTCTCAAAATCGATCTTGACCTCGGCAAGACTGCCGTCCGGCAGGACAACACCGCCATGACTGGTACCTGTCTGGACGCTTAGTTTACTCAGCCCTTTTTCACCCTTAAATGTCTCCCTGAAGCCGTCAAGGTAAGCCCTCAGCTCCTCGGGGTTACTGTTCTTTTTGCCTATCTCTCCGATCTCCCCACCGACTGAGACGTCCAGCCCGGAGGGCTGGATCTGCCTTATATATTCCGACAGCTCTGCGGTCTTCTCAAAATTCGGCCTCTGCTGCTCTTTGACAGTGGGTTTGTCGAGGTCAACAAGGGTGGATGAATCTATATCAATGTTGTAGAACTCTGCCTCCACAGCCTCTGCTATAAGCCCCTTTATATAGTCTGTCTCTGCGCCCGGGTTATCAAGAAAATACCGCCTGACCAGCTGAAAATGGTCTCCCTGAACAAAGACCAGCCCTTCAAACCCCTCCCGGACTGCAGCAGCCAGGAGCACGGTGGAGTACTCCAGAGGCCTCTGCTTTGTATATCCAATCTCTGACCGCGCAATCTCAAATATGAGGGCTCCCAACTTCATCTGAAGCGCCTTCCTGAAGATTACCCTTGCCACATCATAGGTAAGCCCTCTTATATTTATCGCCGGAACGGTAAAGCCCGGGTATTGTCTTCCCATCTCTTCGTAAAGTCCCTGGATGGAGGAAGGCACGGAACCGCAAGCCTTTGCAACTTCCTTGATAAAGATAAGCTTTGATCTCTTCTTTTCTTCGTCAGCCTCAAAAACTGCATCGTAAATAGCCGTATCCATGAGATTTCTGAGTCCCTGCTTGTCCTTTACAAGGACAGTGTCATTCTTAAGCTCTACAAGGTCTTTAAATAATTCTGTAGCCATTGCCCCTCCTTAAAATGGTTTTAGGATTATCAGGATAATAATGCCTTCAATTACGATAAAAATTATACCATAAATGTCTTATTTTTACAGACCCTTCTACCCACCTGTCAGTCTGAGTGAAAGATGTTTCTTTTCCTGGTATTTTGCTAAACTATTATTCATGAAAACATTAGGATATATCGGGTTAGGAAAGATGGGGGAAAACATGGTTTTCAGGCTGCTTGAGCACGGCTGGAAGATCGCAGCTTATGACCCCATTGCTGAAAATGTAAGGGAGGTGGAAGAAAAAGGTGCCAGAGGAACGGGTTCCCTGAAGGCCCTGATCGAAAAAACAGAGACACCACGGCTTCTCTGGCTTATGGTGCCTCATCAGAGGGTTGATGATGTACTTAAAACAGTGACACCCTTCCTGAATAAAGGCGATACGATCATTGACGGGGGGAATTCAAATTACAGGGAATCCATCAGGCGGTACAGGGAACTCAAGGAAAAAGGTCTTGGATTCCTTGATGTCGGTGTGAGCGGGGGGCCTCAGGGTGCAAGAGAAGGAGCCTGTGTAATGGTTGGGGGAGAGAAAGGGCTTTTTGAAAAACATGAAGTCCTTTTTAAAGATATGGCTGCCCCGGATGCGTATGGATACATGGGGAGGTCCGGGGCTGGTCACTTTGTAAAGATGGTTCACAACGGAATTGAATACGGTATGATGCAGGCGATTGCCGAGGGCTTTGCGGTAATAAAGGCATCGGATTTTGATATAGACCTCAGGGAGGTCTGCCGGGTATACAACCACAGGAGCGTTATTGAATCCCGTTTAACCGGGTGGCTGCAGAAGGCATTTGAAGAATACGGAGATGACCTGGATGAGATTTCCGGCAGCGTCTCCCATAGTGGTGAGGGTCTCTGGACAGTTGAAAATGCTAAAGAATCAGGGGTTTCCGTACCCGTTATTAAAGAATCACTTAAATTCCGTGAAGAGTCACAGAACAACCCTTCTTATACTGGTCAGATCCTATCTGCCCTCCGCAACCGGTTTGGCGGGCATGAAGTGAAGAAAAAGCTGAACCGACCCTAACGCATCACCATAGCCCCTAATCCCATCTTTGTCAAAGATGAAGATAGGGCAACGGAGACAGAGTCTTCACTCATTCTCGACAGACATCCTGTCTGTCTCCGAGATAATTATCACGTCTCACCATCCGGGTGAGACCAAAAGTAATAATTAAACCCGTTCAAACTCTGCATCCGTCTCCCTTTCCACAGGCAATCACCGGTTGAGATTCAAGATTGATAAATTATTAAATAACGTGCTAAAATCTGACTCTGATTTAAGATCTAATATCAAGAGGAGGAGACATGAAAGTCAGGTTTATTGCTATAGCTGCAGGAATTGTTTTACTGTTATCTTTGGGGGCATGTAAAAAGAAGGAAAAACCTGTACAACAGGCACCGGTGCCTGCACCGGCACATGAATCAATGATGCCCAAAGGGGAAACCAGGACTGTTGTCCCGGATTTTGTTCAGGGCAAATGGGAAGCCGTTAAAATAGAGATACTTGACAAGATTTCAAACAAACAGAAGATAGTCACTATAAAGCTTGGCTCTGAATACACAATTCCGAACTCGAATATAAAGATCAAAGTTGGAGATTTTCTGCCTGATTTCAGAATGGATGGACTGAGTATAACCTCGGCTTCAAACGAACTCAAGAATCCGGCAGTCCATGTTACGGTTTATGAGGGAGGAAAGGAGATATTTAAGAACTGGCTTTATTTAAAATTCCCTACAATTCATCCTTTTCAGCATGAAAAGTACGGTCTGACTCTTATTGAAGCCCTACCTGCAAAAAAGTAATCCGATAAATTACAGCGCTCCCCGCCGCTGAAACGGCGGGGTATTTTTACCGGTCTTCCATTCCCTTGACTAAAATCCCTCTCATCAAGTCAACGGGAGGGAGAACACCTGTCCATATCTGAAAAGCAAACACCCCCTGCCAGAGCAACATTCCAAGGCCGTTAAGAGTCTTGCACCCCCGCTCTCCTGCGCCCCTTATGAGTGGGGTATTCCAGTAAATCAGGTCACAAACAACCTGTTCTCTCCGGAGGATGTCCATCTGCAGCGGAAGCGGGTCCTCCTTTTTCAGACCAAGGGGAGTAGCATTAATAATAATATCAGAGGAGCGGATACTATCCCTGTCCTCTGCAACAAAAACCTCTCCGTTCAGCTTTTTAAGATCTCTCACAAGCGGCAGGCTCCTGCCGGAATCAACATCAAAGATATAGAGTCTCAATGCCCTCTGAGCAAGGTAATAACCTATAGCCCTTGCTGCCCCTCCGGCGCCTATGATGAATATATCCTTTCCAAGGGGGTCAACCCCTGCCTCTTTCAATGACTCCATAAACCCCCTGCCGTCTGTATTAAACCCCTTCAACAGACCACTGTCATTCCTTATGGTATTTACGGCACCGATAAACCCTGCCTCATCATCAATCTCATCCAGGAGCGGGATTACATCCTGTTTATACGGCACGGTAACATTGCAGCCGTGGAAGTTCAGCGCCCTTATGCCCTTAACGGCATCCGGAAGGCCTCCGGGGTTAACAGGCATGGCAATATAACAGTAATTCAGTCCAAGATGATCAAAGGCAGCATTGTGCATGTCAGGCGACAGACTATGCTCTACAGGATAACCGATAAGACCTGTTATTTTTGTTCCGGCATTAATAGACATATTTTTATTCCTCCAGTGCGTTTATTAATCCACGGGGGGTCGGATCTATCACTCTCACCTTGATCCTCAATATACGTTCAAGCTCTTCCCGTCCCTGAATATAACGTCAGGGAGAAGCAGCACATCATGGTCAGAAGATAAATCAGCAACGCTCTGTATGATATCCCTTCCTGTAAGCAGCCCTGCTACCGTCACCGTTTCACCAAAAAACCTGTTCTCCACAGGGATAACATCTATACTGACCTGGTTGTTCAGGCGCTCAACAAATCTGCTGAGGAATGGATAAAAGGACACTCCGGTTACGGTCAGGAATCTCTGTCCGGAGGGCCTTTTAAGGGATTTTATCCTTGCAGCCTTATGAAGAAAAAGAGCAACCATACCAACACCATTTTCAATCTGTGGAAATTCACCATAATACTTAAGGGAAGGAAACT
>QIJG01000029.1 GCA_003232715.1 Nitrospirota bacterium | reverse complement strand
GGTTTTCTTTCGTCTACATTCTCTTTAAGGACGGGACGGACCTCTACTGGGCAAGGAGCCGTGTGCTTGAGTACCTGAACTATGTGTCCGGTCTTCTGCCTAAGGGCGTGAACCCGTCCCTGGGGCCTGATGCCACAGGTGTTGGATGGGTGTATGAGTATGCGCTTGTGGACCATACCGGCAAGCATGATCTTGCACAGCTCCGCTCCATACAGGACTGGTATCTCCGCTATGAGCTCACCTCGGTGGAAGGTGTGTCCGAGGTAGCGTCGGTTGGCGGTTTTGTGAAGCAGTACCAGGTGGATGTGGATCCGAACAAGCTTCTTGCATACAACATCCCCTTATCAAAAGTGAAGAGGGCAATCAAGCGGTCCAATGAGGATGTGGGGGGGCGCCTGCTGGAGATGTCGGAGATCGAATATATGGTTAGAGGGCTGGGCTATATCAAAGGTATCGAAGATATCAAGAATATCGCTATCGGTGTGGACCATAATGGAACGCCGATCCTTATCAGGGATGTGGCCAACGTGCATCTTGGCCCTGAACTCCGGCGCGGCATAACCGAATTGAACGGTGAAGGGGAGGTTGCCGGAGGGGTTGTGCTGATGCGATTCGGGGGGAATGCCCTTGCAACTATAAACCGGGTCAAGGAAAAGTTGAAGAGCCTCAAGGCAGGCCTTCCGAAAGGTGTTGAGATAGTCCCCGTCTATGACAGGTCCAACCTGATTAATAATGCTATTTCTACTCTCAAGGAGAAACTCATAGAAGAGTCCATCGTGGTGGCACTTGTCTGTATAATATTCCTCCTGCATTTCAGGTCGGCTTTTGTGGCAATCTTCACACTGCCTGTAGGTATTCTTATGGCGCTTACCGTTATGAACTTCCAGGGGCTCAACGCCAACATCATGTCCCTTGGCGGCATTGCAATCGCCATAGGTGCGATGATTGATGCTGCGATAGTGATGATAGAGAACGCCCACAAGCAGCTGGAGAAAGACAGTGGTACCAAGGACCACTGGTTAACCATAACCATTGCTGCAAAACAGGTCGGGCCGGCGCTTTTCTTTTCGCTACTGATTATAACCTTCTCGTTCCTTCCGATCTTTACGCTCCAGGCCCAGGAAGGAAGACTCTTCCGGCCCCTTGCATTCACCAAGACCTACTCCATGGCCTCCGCGGCACTGCTTGCAGTGACACTGGTTCCGGTAATGATGGGATACTTCATCAAAACCACTCTCCTGCCTGAATTGTGGAGCAGGAAAAAGCAGAGGCTGATCTCGGTTGGTATCTCAGCGCTTGTTTTCCTCCTGTTATGGCTGGTTTCAACCCTCTTCCCCATGTCGGTGCTCAGTACATTCGGGGTCTCGATAGCGATCTTCTTGGGTGCCCTGACCTTATTCCTCCTCTGGCCCCAGGCGATCAGTCCGGAATACAGGAATCCGGTTAACAGATTTCTCATATGGGTATATAAACCTGTGATCCACTGGGTGCTGTACCACAAGGCCGTCACCATAGTACTGGCCGTTCTTGTGGTGTTGACATTGATGCCGTTCCATTCAATGATTGTCGAGAAGCTGCCGGAAGGTCCGGTCAGGACCTTTGCCGTGAAGATGGATCGGTTCTTTCCCCTCGACAAGATCGGAGGGGAGTTCATGCCACCCCTTTACGAGGGAGACCTGTTGTACATGCCGAGTGCATTTCCCGGCATTTCAATAACCAAGGCAAGGGAACTGCTGCAGCAGACAGATAAAATTATCAAGTCTTTTCCGGAAGTCAAGCGGGTCTTTGGTAAGATCGGGCGTGCAGACACTGCGACTGACCCGGCACCTTTGTCAATGATAGAGACCACCATCATGTTGAAGCCCCAGGAGGAGTGGCGGGAAGTGCCGGTAGAGAGGTTTTTTTCGGGCTGGCCTGACCTTATCCGCCGTCCTCTTGCGAAGATCTGGCCGGAGAAGAGGGTGATAACACCCAAGGAATTAGTAGATGAGATGAACAAGGCGTTACAGTTTCCGGGTATAACGAACGCCTGGACAATGCCTATCAAGACGAGGATAGACATGCTTGCAACAGGAATCAAGACGCCTGTGGGTATCAAGATAATGGGTGACAATCTCAACACACTTGCAATGCTTGGAGAGAAGATTGAGGGTGTGGTTAGGCAGATTCCGGGAACACTATCCGTGTATTCCGAACGTGTTGTCGGCGGATATTACCTTGATTATAATATTGACCGCCTGGCGGCAGCCAGGTACGGCCTTACGGTCGGCGATATCCAGGACGTCATCCAGTCGGCTGTGGGAGGAATGAATGTGACGGAAACGGTTGAGGGGCTGGAACGCTATCCGGTTAATCTCAGGTATGGCCGTGAGTTAAGAGACTCCATACCAAAACTGAAGCGTATACTTATAGCCACCCCAACCGGGGCTCAAATACCGATAGCCCAGGTAGCCAAAATCAGCATAAGCCAGGGACCGCCTGTCATTAAAAGTGAAAACTCAAGGATGAGTGCCTGGATTTACGTGGACCTTACAGGTATTGACATTGCCACTTACGTGAAGAATGCCAAAAAGATTATTGCCCGTGAGGTGGACCTCCCGCCGGGATACAATATAGTCTGGTCGGGACAGTATGAGTATATGGAGAGGGCCAACAAAAGGCTTGCCATAGTAGTACCGATAACACTTATGGTTATATTTCTTCTTCTTTACTTTAACTTCAGAAATGTAACTGAGGCTATAATTGTCATGCTCTCACTGCCCTTTGCAATAGTAGGTGGTATCTGGTTTATCTACCTCCTGGGCTATAACATGAGTATTGCCGTCGGAGTTGGATTTATAGCCCTGGCCGGTGTTTCTGCAGAGATCGGCGTGCTGGTACTCATCTATATTGATCATGCATATGAAGAGCGTATGCTTACAGGCAGGATGAATACGAAGGAGGATCTTTACAAGGCATTTATAGAGGGGACGTCCGAAAGGGTCCGGCCTATAATGATGACCGTAACTGCTGTCATTGCCGGGTTGTTGCCGCTTTTCTGGGGACATGGGGCCGGGGCGGATACAATGCGCAGGATAGCTGCTCCCATGATTGGAGGTATGGTATCGTCTACGATCCTTACCCTGATTGTGATACCGGTGATATATGCTGCCGTAAAAGGCAGGAGTATAGGCAACAACAAAAAGGAGGTACGAGATGCATAAGATGGTCATGGCCGTAATAAGACGCGCGTTGTTTGATAAGATTACCGCCGAGTTTGAAAAGAAAAGGATACATTTTACGTGTTCAAAGGTAAAGGGGTTCGGCAAGGAGGTGCGCCTTTACCACGAGGACATCCACGACCGTATCAAGATCGAGATTATTGCTGAGGAGAAGGATGTGGAGAATATCAAGGATATCATCCTTTCGAACGTGAAGCATGGAACTACCGGTGCTGGCATACTTGCAGTCTACAAACTTGATGAATTTATAGAGTTTTCTGCTTTACGGTGAGAGGATTGATGGCTATCGACGAAGGCGGGTTATCACTGAAAGGTTATTACTGAAACAAGGGGAGAATTGAAATGAAGACAGTTATGGTTATTATGGTGTTTGCACTTATGTTGATGTACGGTATGACAGCTGTTGCCCACGAAGAGGGTGAAGAGTCCGGATCGGGGATGAAGATGGATACGAAGATGAAGATGCAACACAGGACGATGGGTGTCATTGCTGAACACTGGGGTGAAACTCAGAAGGCGTTGAAGGAGAAGGACTGGAAAGAGGCTGGTGGGGATGTGGCCGAGATAGTAGAGGCTGCAGAGGAGTTGAAGGAGTTCAAGCCTCACAGGAATGCAGATAAAACCAAGTATTTTATGAAGATACAGGGTGTGTTTGTGAAGAGACTGACCGATCTCGGCAAGGCCATAGAAACAAAGGATGGAGCAGCTGCTGACAGACTTGCCGGGACCGTGCAGAAGAGCTGTAACCAGTGCCACGCAATATTCAGGTGAGAGCCGTACCCGGTCCACCCGGGTAATTACCCCCTGCAATTCAGGGGGGGAGTTACCTCTCTCCTTTGACTCGTTTCCCCTCTAAATGTTAAAATTCCTCATGAAAATAGCCGTAACCGGTAAAGGCGGGGTGGGTAAAACCACCCTTTCTGCTATTCTGAGCCATATCTATGCAAAAGAAGGCAGAAGTGTTGTTGCCGTGGATGCAGATCCTGATGCCAACCTTGCCCAGGCATTTGGCCTCTCTCAGAAAGAGATAGAGGGCATAAGGCCAATAGCGGAACTGACTGACGTTATTACTGAACGGACAGGTGCAAGGCCGGGAAATATGGGGGGGATGTTTAAGTTGAATCCACGGGTTGCTGACATACCTGAGGAATTTGGCTACAGGATGAACGGGATAACACTGCTTGTGATGGGGAAGTCAAAGGAGGCTGCTTCCGGCTGTTACTGTCCTGAGAATATATTTCTGAGGAGTCTGCTGAGGCACCTTGTGGTTGACAGGGAGGAGGTCGTGATTGTGGATATGGAGGCCGGGATAGAGCACCTGACAAGAGGGACCGCAGAAGGGGTTGATATGTTTCTGATTGTTGTGGAACCGGGACAGAGGAGTATCCAGACCGCAAGGACTGTAAGAGATATGGTGGCAGGACTCGGCATCAAACGGGTATATGCGGTTGCAAATAAAGTGAGAAATGAGAGAGATAAGGAGTTTGTCCGTTCGGCCCT
>QIJG01000200.1 GCA_003232715.1 Nitrospirota bacterium | reverse complement strand
GAGGTGTGCATACCTTTGCGAAATCCCTTTTCTCCTTCTCGCGGATACCCTTACCTGTACTTGATCTTTGCCTTCACCGTGAATTGCTGGTTGAGAAGATGTCGTCTTGACTATTTTGAGACGATTAATAATAACGGAAAAGTGAAAAATAACACACAGGAGTTTCTTTAATATTATTAACCAGGCAACTTAATAGGGAACAAACTATAAAGCATATGCAATCCTGTGCTGATTCTTGTCTTGATGTCATCGTGAAGGCATCGTGACGCTATATACTTCTCAACTCCGTAACTCCCTATCTCCCTGTCAAGTTTTCTCCCTGGTGAACTGTTACAGTCTTTCTTCTTTTTCTGCTATAATTTATTCCATGCTTAACCTTACTGATAATGCGCTCCGTGTGCTGAGAGTCCGATATCTGCTTAGGAACGGGAAGGGGGAGGTCATAGAGTCTCCGGCGGAAATGTTCCGCCGTGTTGCCTCCCATGTAGCATGTGCTGAAGGTCTTTATGGAGAAGAGACCCGGGCTTGGGAAGAGAGGTTCTTCACTTTGATGACTGAACTGAGATTCCTGCCAAACTCACCGACCCTGATGAATGCCGGCAAAGAGATCGGACAGCTTGCAGCCTGTTTTGTCCTGCCGGTTGATGACTCGATGAAGAGTATCTTTGATACATTGAAAAACACAGCTCTTATCCTGCAAAGCGGGGGTGGAACAGGTTTTTCCTTCTCCAGACTCAGGCCCAGGTCTGATATCGTCAGGACAAGCGGAGGGATTGCCGGCGGTCCGGTCTCATTCATGAAGATCTATAACACCGCCACTGAGGTGATAAAACAGGGTGGTGCCAGGAGAGGCGCCAATATGGGAATCCTGAGGATTGATCATCCCGACATACTCGATTTTATAGAGGCCAAGAGGAGCCAGGGGGAACTGACTAATTTCAATATATCCGTGGCCGTTACCGATGCCTTTATGGCGGCGCTCAAAAAAAACACGGAATATGAACTTGTTAATCCGAGAACAGGCAAGCCGGTTGGCAGGCTCCGTGCCCGTAAGGTTTTTGATGCGATTGTCAGGAATGCCCATGAGACAGGGGATCCCGGGCTCGTCTTTATAGACCGGATAAACAGATTCAACCCTACCCCCCACCTTGGTGAGATAGAGAGCACCAACCCTTGCGGTGAGCAGCCGCTTCTGCCGTATGAGGCCTGTGTGCTCGGCTCAATGAACCTCTCAAAATATGTGCGTAATTCAATAATTGATAACCCTGAAGGTAGCCCTGTCATTGATTATGAAAGTCTTGGAGGGGATATAAGGGTTGCTGTCAGGTTTCTTGACGACTGCATAGATACGAACAGGTATCCCCTGCCCGAGATTGAAAGGATGCACAAGGGTAACAGGAAAATAGGTCTTGGGGTGATGGGCTGGGCGGATATGCTCATACTCCTCGGTATCCGGTATAATTCAGATCAGGGTTTCAGGCTTGCCCGAGATGTGATGAGATTTATACAGACAAGGGCAAGGGAGGCCTCAGCAGGGCTTGCGCAGAAGCGGGGTGTGTTTCCTAACTTTAAGGGGTCGATTTATGATGCCCCTGATATACCAAAGGTAAGGAATGCCACAACTACAACAATTGCACCAACAGGCACTATCTCTATAATTGCTGATTGTTCGGGCGGGATAGAACCCATCTTTGCCCTTGCCTTCAGGAGACTTATTCTTGATACAGAGTTGATGGAGGTGAATAAATACTTTTTTACACTTGCCGGGAAGCTCGGGTTCTATTCACAGGAGCTTGAGAAGAAGGTGTTAATGAAGGGCAGGCTGAGGGGAATAAAGGAGGTGCCGGCCAGGATAAAGAGGCTTTTTAAGACTGCACACGAGATCCCTCCGAAAGACCATGTAGAGATGCAGGCTGCCTTTCAGGAGTATACTGATAATGCGGTCTCAAAGACGGTTAATCTCCCAAAGGGCGCAAAAAGGGAGGATGTGGAGAAGGCGTTTCTCCTGGCATATGAGAAGGGATGTAAGGGGGTAACGGTCTTCAGGTATGGTACCCGAAAGGTTGGTACGCTCAGGAGATTCAGGGATGGAGATTGAGGGAGAGATGATTTTAAGGAGGTTTTTGAGATGATTCTTGGAGTTAATGTTGACCATATTGCTACATTGAGACAGGCCCGCAGGGCATTTGAGCCGGACCCTGTTATGGCTGCCACACTGGCCGTATTGGGTGGAGCTGATGGAATAACCGTTCACCTCAGGGAGGACCGCAGACATATTCAGGACAGGGATCTGAGACTGCTCAGGGAGGTGGTACCCATGGAGTTAAACCTCGAGATGGCTGCCACAGAGGAGATGATAGAGACTGCAATACAGATCAGGCCTGACCTTGTCACTATCGTGCCTGAGAAACGCGAGGAACTGACAACCGAGGGGGGGCTTGACCTGCATGGACCGGGGAATAAGTTTCGTGATGCTGTTCAACGTTTAATGAAAGAAGGAATCCCCGTGAGTTTTTTTATAGGATCTTCCATAGTTGATGTGGATGTTTCAAAGGAAATAGGGGCTGCAATGGTTGAGGTCCATACAGGGCATTATGCAAACTCGAGGGGTGAGGAGCAGCGTGAGGAGTTGAAGAAGGTAATGGCTTCAATCGAGAGGGCAAGACTGAATGGCCTGTATGCAAATGCAGGGCACGGCCTTACATATTACAACATCATGCCGGTTGCATCCATAGAAGGTCTCAGAGGGCTTTACATAGGGCATAGCATCATATCAAGGGCAGTCCTTGTGGGTATGGAGAGGGCTGTAAGGGAGATGAAGGAGCGTCTGGATTGACTATTGACTAAAATGATACACGGAACAGGCATTGATATAGTGGACGTTCAGAGGCTTGAGCTGGCTATCAGGAGATGGGGTGAAAAGTTTGTTGAACGGGTTTTTACGCCTGAGGAGATTAAATACTGCTCTGGGAAGGCAAACCCCTATAATTCCTATGCAGCCCGTTTCGCAGCAAAGGAGGCCTTTATAAAGGCCCTGAAATCCGGTCTGCCCATTCCTCTTAAAGAGATAGGTGTGATGAACAAAGGCTCAGGCCAACCCGAGATCAGACTGTATGGTAATGCCGGAAGGTTATTTGCTAATATGTTTCATAACGGGAGGATCCATCTCAGTCTCAGCCACGACAGGGGGTGCAGTATTGCATCTGTGGTTATAGAGGTGGATGATTCATCAAACTCTTAACCAGCTTGAAACTCTGTATTTATTTGAGGGTGGGCTGAGCCTGTGCACCTCCCCGCTTCATAAAAAAGACAAGAGGTAGTACGGTTAACATCATGATAGCGAGCAGAAAGAAGGCATCATTAAAGGCAAGCATGTGTGACTGGCGCTGGAGTTCTCCATAGATCACGGCATCCGGATTGGCTGTATGAATACCGGCGAATGTCATGATTGAAGACAGTTTTTCCTTTGCAAGGGCATATGAGGGATTAAAGGGAGTCAGATGTTCTACGAGTCTGGACTGGTGGAACTGAGCCCTCCTTGCGAGTATGGTTGTGACAAAGGCTACCCCTACACTCCCGCCGATGTTTCTCAGGAGATTGTACATGGCGGTTGCATCCGTCATCTTCTCTTTCGGCATGTGCGAGAGGGTCATCGTGGTAAGTGGAATAAAGAGAAAGCCCATCCCGACTCCGAGGATCACACGTGGCCATACCAGTGTCCAGAAGTCTGCCTGGAGATTAAAAAGGGACATGAGGTAGGTTGAAAGTGCAGTTATAACTATACCAAGCACAAGGACATTTTTAGGATTTTTTTTCTCGACGAGTTTTCCGGCTATCGGGAGGGCAAGCATGGTGGCAAGACCGCCGGGGCCAAGCACTACACCTGCAAGATATGCGGTATATCCCATTAAGGTCTGGAGATAGATCGGTAGCAAAACGATGCTCCCGAAAAGATTAAAAAAGACAAAGAACATGAGGATATTTCCTGAGGTAAATGTCCTGTCTTTGAATAACCTCAGATTAACTACCGGATTGTCCGAGAAAAGCTCTATGACAACAAAGAGGATAAGTGCAACTACGGTTATGATCGTAAAAGTTACGATTACAGGAGAAGAGAACCAATCGGCCGTCTGCCCCTTATCAATGACGAACTGCAATGAACCAAGCCCTGCAGCAAGCAGCATCAGTCCCCAATAGTCTATCTTCATTTTTACCCTTTTCATATAGGGTGGATCCTGAATAACAAAGAGCGTGAGCAGAATAGATATTATCCCGATAGGAATATTTATATAAAATATCCACCTCCACGACCAGTTGTCGGTTATCCAGCCGCCAAGCAGCGGGCCGATGATCGGGCCGAACATGATACCCATGCCAAAGATCGCCATTGCCATACCATGCTGTTTCCGGGGGAACGATTCAAGGAGGATTGACTGACTGAGCGGCTGAAGCGCGCCTCCGCCGATTCCCTGCATAATCCTGAAGAATACAAGGCTTCTGATGCTCCATGCAGAACCACAGAGAAAGGAACTCCCTGTAAAGATTGCAATTGATGCAGCCAGATAGTTCCTTCTGCCGAAGACCTTGCTGAGCCATCCTGAAATGGGAATAATAATTGCGTTTGAAACCAGATAGGCAGTGATTGTCCATGTAGCTTCATTTATGCCGGCGGAAAGACTCCCCCTGATATGTACCAGTGAAACATTGACAACAGATGTGTCGATAATCTCAATCAGGGTTGGGAGCATTACCGTTAAGGCAATAATCCACTTGTTCATTTAACAAAGACCGTGGGAATTACAGACATGCCTATTCTCAGGACATGTTCAGGATCCGTACCTTTTTCAAAGACAATCTTGACCGGAATCCTCTTTACCACCTTTACATAATTGCCGGTAGCATTCTCGGGAGGAAAGAGGGAGAAGACCGCTCCTGTGCCTGCCATGATGCTATCAACCTTTCCCCAAAAAACCTTTCCCGAATATGCATCTACCTTTATCCTGACCCGCTGACCCGGTCTTATATCCTCCA
>QIJG01000065.1 GCA_003232715.1 Nitrospirota bacterium | reverse complement strand
GAGCATATCCCGAACTTCCTATAAAGGAAGAATTCATTTCCATGCACCTTACAACTCCATACCAGATAAACAAGATGACGGGAGAGATGTATTGTAATTTTTATAACCATCACTACGGCTTGCCTATTGTAAACTGCCGTTTTTTCAATTCTTACGGTCCTGGTGAAGTGCCCGGACAGTACAGGAATGTTATCCCTAACTTTATTTACTGGGCCATGAAGGGCTTTCCGCTCCCTGTTACAGGAACGGGAGAAGAGACCAGGGATTTTACCTATGTGTTAGACCTTGTACAGGGATTGATCAAAGCCGGTTTTTATCCAACTGCAATAGGGGAAAATTTCAATCTGGCCTCTGGAAGAGAGATTAAAATTAAGGATTTGGTTAAAAAGGTTAACGAGGCGACTGATAATAAAGCAGATATTATTTTTAAGGAACGCCGGAAATGGGATACCAAACCGAGACTTCTGGCATCGATAGATAAGGCCAGGCAACTGATAGGCTATGAGCCTGTTGTTGATTTTGAAGAGGGTTGGTTTAGAGACAACTGGGAAAAGATCGAAGCAGTTGCCGACTTCCCCCCCGGTATGAGCAGTGCGGTCAGAGGGGTAAAAGGCATATGCAATGCCGGAGTAAGATCCTGAATATGAAGAAATAAAAGTAAAAGGGGACAGGCTACTTTTTACACTCAATTGCCTGATTGCCAGCCTGTTAGCCTACCCAGCTTGACAGTATATCGAAACAAATTTTATAATCTACCGAATCTGAGGATGTAGCATATCTTTGGATCATATCATTAAAAGAGGGAACTGTAATAAGTATTCCGGGTTTTAAACTTAATAATGATTCAAGGTAAAAATTTGGTAACATATAAAATTTTAAATAAATTTCAGTTGTCTTCTTTTTCTAATTTTTTTCCTGCCTTATCCTTAACCGTAGTGATCATCTTATCACTCGCTTTTACCACTGCGTGTGCACCTCCTGCTTCTGTCAAATGGGACGAATCCAACAACCGTTCGGTAAATCAAAGAGTTTCCAGCACAAATGCCGTTTCATTTACAACCCCGGAAGAGATGACACCGGAGCAAAAAAAACCCGTCAACCCTTTACAGCACTCTCCATACTTAATCAAAGAGTTAGACAAAATTCCTAAATTATCTCCAAGGGACGAAGTGTTGGAAGGCCAGGAAGAGTACTATCTTGGTTATCATGATATCTTAAGGATCACGATTTTTGGACGCCAGGATTCGGTAAAGGGTGCCACGGATATCACGCGGGATACAGAAATCCGGAATGACGGCATGATTTCTTATCCCCTGATAGGAGACATTAAGGCTGCCGGGTTGACTACTCCGCAACTCCAACGCAATATTGTTAAAAAATTAAAAGAGTATATCGTTGCCCCTAAAATTGACATACAGATAATTAAATACGCAAGCCGTGATGTCTCAATATTGGGTGAGGTTAATCTCCCCCATGTAATTTATTTAAAGGGAAGGACTACGTTGCTGGAAGCTATAGCCAAGGCTGGTGGTTTAACTGAAAAGGCCAACCTGAAAGGTGCCTACATTATCCGGAATAACAAAATTATCCCTATTGACCTGTATGCCCTTATGACGGAAGGTGATTTGAAGTATAATGTGGAGGTCAGGAGAAAAGATATTATTTATATACCCAACGTTCAGGATCAAAGAGTCTACGTGATCGGAGAGGTGAACAAACCTATGATAGTGCCCTTTGCAGGTAAGATCCTGAGAGTTGCAGAGGCGATTGCGAGTGCCGGGGATTTTGAGGTTTCAGCAAAAAAGAGCAATATAAAAATTATTCGGGGTGGGCTGGAGAATCCCACGGTTATCACGGTTGATTTCAATAAAATCACGAAAGGTGACCTGGAGGAGAATATAGCGCTCAATTCAGAGGATATTGTGTATGTTCCGGCATCCCTTGTAGGAGAATGGAACAATATCCTCAAACAGATCACTCCCTCCCTCCAGACCCTGTTGTTTGGTGTTACAGTAGATTATTATAATACTAGATGACGGGAAATAATTTATTGGATATTCATTAAGGAGGGGAAAGGTTAATTCCATCCCGTATATGCCTTGCCGGAAAAAGGTTATTGAATATGATTGATATACACAATCACATCCTTCCATGCCTTGATGATGGTTCCAATAGTCCTGAGAAATCCCTCAAGATGGCCAAAATCGCTGTAGATGACGGTATCAGGGTTGTTGTGGCCACCCCGCATTCCAATAATGGCGTTTATCAATTAAGCCGGGAGAAAATTTTTGAAGAGGTGAAACTGTTAAATCAGTTGCTTCGGAATAAAGGCGTTCCTCTCAAAGTACTCCCCGGGGCCGATATTCATATAGACTTTAACCTTATCGAAGATATTAAAACCGGTAAAGTAATGACTGTGAATAACAATCAACGTTATATTATGCTGGAGCTGCCGGATTACGGAGTCCCGCAGCATTTATCCGATTTCCTATGGGAAATGAAACTCAATGGTATTACTCCTGTCTTTACCCATCCTGAAAGGAATGCTGCCATTCAGGATGATATTAACATACTCCATGGTTTCATTATGCAGGGTGCCCTGTCCCAGATAACAGCAATGAGCCTGACCGGAGAATTTGGTAAAGCCCCCCGGAAATGTGCTGAATCTCTCTTGAAATATAACCTTGCTCATGTCATTGCTACAGATGCTCATTCAGTCAGGAGACGCCCTCCTGTCCTTTCGAAGGCCCTGAAAGTTGCCGGTGAAATTGTTGGTGATGATTATGCACTCAGGATGGTTACTGAAATCCCTGACAGAATCATAAAAGGCAGTCAGGTCTCTCTTCCAGAGCCAAAAAGTAGAAAATTATGTTTTTTTGAGAAACTATTAAGCAGGAGTTAAAAAGAAATGCCGGAAGAAACAAAGAGAGTCTACCGGAATGACAGATAAGGAACAGGAGAAAAACAGATGAATCAGATAGAGCATACTGATGACGTTGAAGAGCGGGAGATTCACCTTAATGATTATATCGAGGTCCTGCTTCGTAAAAAATGGATAGTTATTTCATGCTTTGTTGTCATTGTGCTCGCTACAGTTATCGGTACTTATTTGGCCACACCTATCTACGAGGCCACGACCTCTATCCTCATTGAAAAAGACAAGGGTGGTGGGCAGGCATTATTCACTGAACTTGCGGGATTGCCGCAGACTTCAGAAATACCATCCCAGATAGAAATAATTAAAAGCCGTACCATTGCGGAAGAGGTTGTCAGGGAACTGAAGTATGACCAGCGAGTGTTTGACATATCAGGAGACCTTGATCTCCGGATAACAAACTTGCAAATTCCTCAAAAATTTATAGATGAAGAAATAGAGGTCGAGTTTACCGACGACAAGGGAAATTTCACTGTTACAAGAGACGGGGAATCCCTTGGCAGAGGTATTGCCGGCACTCCTTTCAAGAGCGATTCAGGACTTTCTTTTGATCTGAAGAAGGTGAGTCCTTACAAAGGGGCATCCTTTAGGATCAAAAGGCTTGGATTTTACGAGGCAGTGGAAGACTTTCAGAAAAAAGTCACTGTATCACCGGTAAGAAATACCAATATTGTTTATATAAAAGTTCAGAACAGTGATCCCAGGATGGCTGCTGATATTGCCAACTCTATAGTTACGCGTTATATTCAGCAGGATATCTCAAAGCGAAGCAAGGAAGCCACTTATATGATAAAGTTTGTAAAAAAACAGATAGAACCAACCCAGAAAAAGCTTGAAAATGCCCTTGAAGCCCTTGCTTCACATAAGAGAAACTCCAGGGTTGTGGACCTGAAGGAGGGTACGAAAAAACTCATAGAAAATATAGGGGCGCTGGAGAAAGAGAAGATCAATCTTGATATCAGGGAACAGCAGGTAAAATATCTTTATGGTGAAGTTCAGAAAGATATCACGGATACCTCGACTCTGAACCTCTCCGTTTTGGATGACACGGTTGTACAGTCCATGATAAGCAGTCTTGCCATGCTGGAAAATAACAGAAAGTCTCTTCTTTCTGAGTATACAGAAAAACATCCACAGGTAGTCGCCCTGTCAGCCGAGATAAATGAAATAAAGAGAAGGGTAACCTCTTCCATACTGAATACTCTTGACTCCTTACGAACTAGAAAAAAGAGTTTCTCTAAAGAGATCGGCAGGCTCAGGGCAGAGCTTAAAGTGCTGCCTGAAGAGGAAAAAAGACTGGCAGGCCTGGTGCTCAATAAAGAGGTGTTGTCCAATATTGATGCCTTTCTCTTTCAGAAATTAAATGAAGCAACCATTACTCAGGCATCTACCATATCATCAATCCAGGTTGTTGACCCTGCTATAGTGCCGGAAAAACCCATAAAACCACAGAAAAAGAGAAATATTTTACTGGCCGTGGTGGTCGGGTTGATGTCAGGTGTGGGGTTTGCCTTCTTCTTTGATTATCTTGACAACTCCATCAAAACGCCCCGTGATGTAGAGGAGCGGCTTGGCCTTCCTGTCTTCGGCCATATTCCTTTTGTTCAGCCAGAAGAGTCCAAACAGCCCCTCTCAGGGAGGAGGTCGAACTCAGGGCTTATAACCCTTGATTCAGCAAAATCCATTACAGCAGAGAGCTTCCGTTCTTTGAGGACAAATCTGCAGTTTGCCGTGCTGGAAAAAAGGGGAAGGGTGTTTCATTTCACCTCACCAATGCAAGGCGAAGGTAAAACTACAATTACGGCTAATCTCGGAATAACCCTTGCCCTTATGGGTTCCAGGACTCTAATAATTGACCTGGATCTGCGCAAACCAAGAATTCATCATATCTTTGGCATAAACAGAGAACCCGGCATAACACATCTTCTTGCCGGGAAGGCAGATTTTAAAGAGATTTTAAGACCAGCAGCAATTGAACACCTTTACGTGATTCCTGCCGGTATAATCCCGCCTAACCCGTCTGAATTATTGAGTCAACAAGGTTTAAGTGATTTTCTGGACAAAACAAGAAAGGAATTTGATTATATACTTATAGACTCACCTCCTGTCCTGCCTGTAACGGATTCTCTGCTCTTGGGCAGACTGGCCGATAGCTCTTTCATCGTTTTAACTCTGGGAGTGACTACTTTCCCTGCAGCTGAACATGCAATAAAGCAGCTCCGGAATGTAAATGTCAATATAGCCGGTGCAATAATAAATAAAATCAAACCCTCTGCAGGCTACGGTTATTATCACAACTACTACCACTACTATTACGGAGATGAGTCGCCTGAAGAGAAAAAGACCTGAAAAATAATTTCTAACACAAA
>QIJG01000308.1 GCA_003232715.1 Nitrospirota bacterium | reverse complement strand
TTTTCATTTTTATCCCCCTTCTGTATCAGAGTGCGAAGTTACAGGAATTGATCAAGTCGGCAATACTGCTTCATCAGGAGGTATAGTATGAGAAAGATAAAGATTGTCATTATTGGTGTGGGAAACTGTGCCAGTTCCCTGATGCAGGGTATTTACTATTACAGGAACAAGGCAGTGGAGGATGTTTCAGGTCTTATGCACTGGGATATTGGTGGTTATAATCCCGGTGACATCGAGGTTGTTGCTGCAATTGATATTGACGTGAGAAAGGTTGGAAGAGATGTAAGCGAGGCAATCTTTGCACCTCCCAATTGTACCACCATATTTCAGAAAGAGATCCCCGCAACCGGGGTAACAGTAGTCATGGGAAGGGTGCTTGATGGTGTTGCCCCGCATATGAAGGATTATTCCGGGGATGAAACCTTTCTGATTTCAGATACGCCTGAGACTGATATTGTTAAGGTGATGAGGGAGAGCGGCGCCGAGATTGCCTTAAACTACCTCCCTGTGGGGTCGGAAGAGGCTGCCAGATATTATGCTGAGAGTTGTCTTGAGGCCGGGGTAGCTTTTATTAACTGTATGCCTGTCTTTATTGTCTCTGACGATAAATGGGCAGACAGGTTCAGTCAGAAAGGTATTCCGGCGGTAGGGGATGATATAAAGGCCCAGATCGGCGCTACAATAACACACAGGACACTGACAAAACTCTTTTCAGACAGGGGAGTAAGACTTGAACGGACGTACCAGCTCAATACAGGTGGCAATACGGATTTCCTCAATATGCTGGCACGTGACAGGCTCAGGTCAAAAAAGGTATCAAAAACAGAGGCTGTTCAATCAGTGCTTTCAGAACCTCTTGACCCAGGGAATATCCATATAGGCCCCTCCGATTATATCCCCTGGCTCAAGGATAACAAGGTCTGTTTTATCAGGATGGAAGGGAAGACGTTTGGTGATGTTCCGATGGAGCTGGAGCTGAGGTTGTCAGTGGAGGACTCCCCGAACTCTGCCGGTTGTGCAATTGATGCAATAAGATGCTGCAAGATGGCGATAGAGAAAAAGACAGGCGGGCCTCTTACTTCAATTTCAGCCTATACAATGAAACACCCCCCCCGGCAGTTCTCCGACAATACAGCAAGGAAGATGGTTGAAGAGTTTATCTCAGGTGAACGTGAGCGCTGATCGGTTTATAAAGACAGTATAAATCCTGAAATTATGGAAGAAGTTGGCGCGCCCAGGAGGATTTGAACCCCCAACCTACGGATTCGTAGTCCGACGCTCTATCCAGTTGAGCTATGGGCGCATTGTTTTTGATTTCTTGAGATCACGAAGCCACAGGGGACAAAAATACATAAATATATAAAACTTTTTCAAAAAAACTCAATGTAGTTATTGATAATAGCAATTCTTCCGATCCATTGTCAATTTGTTTGTTTTGGTACAACCACAGTATATTGCAGAACAGACTTAAAACCATTCATTGAGGTTCTTTATCGCTGGAGCCGGTCTAAACTATCTTCATGCTTATATCAACAGATGGGGCAGAATGGGTCAGAGTTCCGACAGAGATCAGGTCTACACCTGTAAGGGCTATTTCGCGGACGTTGTCAATGTTTACACCCCCTGATGCCTCAAGGAGTGGCGAGGGGCTGTGTTCATGAGCGATTCTTACAGCCTTTTTCATCAGCTCAACGGACATGTTATCGAGCATGATGATATCCGCCCCTGTATGCAGTGCCTCCGTCAATTCTTCAATGTCTTTTACCTCAACCTCAATCTTCATCAGGTGATGGGCCTTTTTCCCGACACTTTTAACCGCATTTTTTATCCCGCCGGCTGCCATTATATGGTTATCCTTGATGAGAATTCCGTCGTAAAGACCGAAGCGGTGGTTATGTCCACCTCCTGTTCTGACGGCGTATTTTTCAAGGTATCTCATGTTTGGGGTTGTCTTTCTTGTATCCACAATACGGGCTCCCGTGTCATTGATGAGTTCTGCAAACCTGCTTGTAAGTGTGGCAATGCCGGAGAGTCTCTGAAGTATATTAAGCGCCAGTCTCTCCCCTGTCAGCAGTCCCGCAGTCGGGCCTTTCAGGGAGGCTATGACCACTCCTTCTTTTACCGGGTTTCCGTCAGACAGGGTTTCTTTAAAACGTATTGCAGGGTCTGTTATATTAAAGACCTCCTCGGCAAACGGCAGGCCCGAGAGGATAAAGTCCTCTTTTGCAAGGATAACGGCCTCTGAGACGTGATGGGTCGGGATTATAAATTCGGTTGTAAGGTCACCATGGCCTAAATCCTCATTCAGGGCATGAATGAGAAACTCCCTGACCGAACTGTATACATAGCGCACTTATAGTTTCCCTCTTTTATTCTAACAATACCCTGTCGTCTCTGAGGCCGGGAGGTTTATTAAAGCGAATTTTATCTCTTCTTCAGGAGTGACAGAAATCCGATTAGTCCACCTATAACAGCACCAAGCGACAGGGTTGACTTCCAGTCAAAAACAGTCTGTACATTGCCCTCAACATTGCCTGCGATCAGGAAAATACTCTTTGTGTTTTCTGCCTTGATATCCCGGGCTGCAATGACACAGGAGGCGCTCTGTTTTATGTCGGCATCTCTCCTCGATACGATCAGTGGTGCAAATGATGATTCCACGGAGGTGTTGCTGCCGGAAGTGATAATACTTATACTCTGGTTAACCCTTACATCTCCACCCTTGATAAGACAGGCCGCTCCCTGTGTTACCTCAACCCTTTCACCATCAATGCTGAGGGCTCCAACCTGCTGCAACTCCACATGTCCGCCCTCTATAGACCTGACGGTGCTCTGTACAACATTTACAAATTCAGCATCTATAAGACTGAGGTCTTTCTTTTCAATATCCCTCTTTTTTTCACCCATTATCTTTCCCCCTGAGCTCTTCCAGTTTATTTATGCTCTCGATAATCCTCTCCTTCTTTTGCATAAATTCATTATACTTTATTTTTTCTTTCTCAACAACATTCTTTGGGGCCTTTCCTATAAAATCTTCATTGAGAAGCTTCCTGTCAAGAGACGAAATGGATTGTTCGACCTTTTGCAGATCCTTCCTGAGTCTTTTGATTTCCGCATCGACATTCAAAAGCCCTTCGAGTGGGACATAAACCTCGAGGTGGTCCCTGACCGAAGTGGCAACCCCCTTTCCTTTTGTAACCTCCGTCCCGATACTGAGTTCCCTGGTCCTTGCAAGTTTACTTATATACAGAGAGTTTCCGGCAAGGATTTCCTCGGTTTCCTTATTGTAGGGTCTGATGAGTGCGAAGAGCTCAAGGGACGGTGGTATGTTTAATTCACCCCGCCTCCATGATATAGGACATCTTTTCCTCGGCCTCAATATCTCTCTCCTTGTAATGGGGGAACGGACTGAGCATGATGGTCTCACCCTTGTGGGGAATTGTCTGCCAGACCTCCTCTGTAACAAACGGCATAAAAGGATGCAGCAGCCTGAGCGAGCTTTCGAGGATATAAAGCAGGCATTTCAGTGTTGTCCTCCGGAGTGCGTCATTGTTTGTATTATTATAAATAACGGGTTTTGAGAGTTCTATGTACCAGTCACAGAATTCGTGCCATATAAATTGATAGATTGCAGTGGCAGCGTCATTAAACCTGTATTCCGTCAGGGCCGTGTTAATGTCATCCGAGGTTTTTGCGAGCCTGCTCAGTATCCATCTTCCCGGGGTATCAAGGTCTTCCCGCCAGCTGTTACCGTTTGATGGCAACGCTTCTTCTCCCACTATATTCGTGTTTATAAACCTTGAAGCGTTCCAGAGCTTGTTAATGAAATTCTTATATCCCTCAACCCTTTCCTCCGAGAATTTTATATCCCTTCCCTGTGCAGCAAAAGCTGTAAGTGTGAACCTGAAGGCATCCGCCCCGTATTTATCAATCAATACGAGCGGATCAATTACATTACCTTTTGATTTACTCATCTTCTGTCCCTTCAGATCCCTGACAAGTGCATGGATATAAACATCTCTGAATGGCACGTCATCCATGAATTTCAGGCCCATCATTATCATCCTTGCAACCCAGAAAAATAGTATATCAAATCCTGTAATCAGCACATTTGTGGGATAGAATGTCTCAATATCCTCTGTATTCTCAGGCCAGCCGAGGGTGGAGAAAGGCCATAGGGCAGAGGAAAACCAGGTGTCCAGTACATCGGGGTCGCGGAGCAGCTCCTTGCTGCCGCAAAACGGACATTCTCCTGGTTCCTGCCTTGAACATATCGGGGTTACGGATTTGTCTATCTTAACCGTATTGGCATTTTTCATAATATCTTCAGGAGCGAGGCCTCTCAGCCTTAATTCCGTGTATGTTCCGGCCTGTATGCTGTCGCCACCAACATTCAGCGACTTATGGAAACTTATATATATGAGGTCTCCATGGTGTTGTCCTTCCTCTGTCCTGCAGTAAGGGCAGTACCAGACAGGTATTTGATGACCCCACCATATCTGTCTGGATATGCACCAGTCTCTTATATTCTCCATCCAGGCATAATAGCTGTTTGACCAGCCCTCGGGGATAATATGTATCCTTTTGTCCCGTACAGCTTTTATTGCGTCTTCGGCAAGGCCCTTGGTATTTACATACCATTGCACTGTTGAGAAGGGTTCAATGATTGTCTTGCACCTGTAACAGTGTCCAATGGAGTGGACATGCTTTTGTTCTTTCTCAATGAGGTCGAGTTCTTTTAAATCCTCAATTACCTTTTTCCTGCATTCATACCTGTCAAGTCCGGCATATTTTTTTCCCGCTGTATCTATCATTGTTCCGTCTTCGGCAATAACCGGAATAAAGGGGAGGTTGGGGGTCTGCCTTCTGGCCATCGCCTCGTCATTAAAGTCATGCGCAGGGGTGACCTTTACGGCACCGGTCCCGAATTTGGGGTCTACCATCTCATCTGTAATTATGGGGACCTCCCGTCTTGTCAGTGGGAGTTTGATCCTCTTGCCTATAAAGTCTTTATATCTGCTGTCCTCCGGGTGTACGGCCACGGCACTGTCGCCAGGTATGGTCTCGGGTCTTGTAGTGGCCACTACTATGTATCCGGTGCCGTCACTCATGGGGTAACGTATGTATATGAGTTTTCCCTCAAGGTCTTCATGCTCCACCTCGAGGTCGGAAAGGGCTGTATGACATCTTGGGCACCAGTTGATCAACCGGAGATCCCTGTAGATCAGACCATCCTGGAAGAGTCTTACAAAGACCTCCCTGACGGCCTCTGAAAGCCCCTCATCGAGCGTGAATCTTTGCCTTGACCAGTCACAGGAGGCACCCAGACGCTTGAGCTGATTGATTATCCTCTCACCATATTCCCCCTTCCACTGCCACACCTTCCGGATGAATTCCTCTCTACCAAGGGTATGCCGGTCAATTCCTTTCCCGGTCAGCTCCCGCTCTACTACATTCTGTGTTGCGATCCCGGCATGGTCGGTTCCCGGCAGCCACAATGCCCTGTAGCCATGCATCCTTTTCCACCGGATAAGTATATCCTGAAGGGTTGCGTTCAGGGCGTGTCCCATATGTAAAGATCCCGTGACATTCGGAGGAGGGGTCACTATGCAGTATGATTCACCATCCGGGTTCACCTCCGGCCTGAAGAATCCTTCTTTTTCCCAGAGTTTATACCATTTCATCTCATCTTCGAACCTGTAGTTCTTTTCAAGTTCACTCATATTTAAAGCTCCTGTTTCTGTTATTTCAATAGTAAATTTGTTGCAGCATGATTGTGCCGTGCACTGTATTCTTTCTTGTCAAGAGCGGCCTGATTTTTCAATAACTCAAGGTTATCTCTGAATAAATCCTTATTACAGAATTACAGAAGATGCATTGGGTGGGGAAAATTATATATTTTTTTGTCCCTTACGTCAAGGGGGGGAGAGAAGAGAATCCGGAATACAGGCATCACTTACAGTATTTAAGACAGTATTTATGATTTAAAATTCAAGTGTTAAGATAGCGTGATTTTCAGAGTACGGCCTTGATCTCCTCGACCTCCCGGTTAATAATGGTCTCGGCAAGGTCAGGAACGGTTTCCCATATGATCTTTTCAACCTGTTGTTTTAATGAGGAACTTAACTCCTCCATCATATCACTGACAGTCTCTTCTATGAGTCGGGGGGCGGTATCAAGTATGATTTTCTCTATTGCCGGTTTCATGAGGTTGTTGATGCTGTCCGATATAATATCCTGCAGATCAAAAGACTCCAGCATTTCCTTCATCCCGTTCTCAACAGAAGATGTAAAGGCTGCATAGAACTCATTGCTGTCAAGTGAATTAACCACCCCTGAGATCTTTTCTTCAGCAATAGCCCTGAACATGGCCTTCATCTCATCCGTTCCCGGGAGCTGAACTGCCTGTTCCTGTCCTTCTTCTCCGACTGCCGCCCTGCCTTCGGTCAGAGACAGCTCTTCAGCTTTAATCTCTTCGAGTTCTTCCAGGGTTTCATCGTCTTCTTCAAAAGTCAGCTCTTCTTCCAGGGCAAATGTATCCTCAGAGGGTTCCAGCGAGGGTTCCATGGTCAATTCCTCTTTTTCCCACTCCTCTACTGACTCTGTTTCAGAGGTTCCAACCGTTTCAAGAACTTCAATCGCTTCTGCAGTTTCAACGGTTTCGCCTTCACTTAGTTCAACCTCCTCTTCAAGTGTCTCGGCTACACCTTCTTCCAGCATCTCTTTTTCAGCAAATATTGCGTTTATCTTACTGATAAGCTCCTGGGATTCAAAGGGTTTTACAATATAATCATCAGCTCCGACCTCTTTTAACAGATCTTCATCAATCGGTTCAAAGGCCCCGGCAAGGAGAATAACAGGAATGTCCCTTGTATCCTCATCACTCTTAATATTTTCACACAACTGATAGCCGTTCATCTTTGGCATCTCTATATCTGCAAGGACTATATCCGGCATGAATTCTTTTATTGCAGCCCAGGCATGTTCTCCGTCTCCAACCGATTTGATTTCAAACCCTTCATCAGCGAGTATAAGTTCAACGACCTTCTGAATGGTTATACTGTCATCAGCTAAAAGCAGTTTATTACTCATATTCCACCTCTTGTTAACGGGCCTTGCCCGTTAAGTTTTTATTTTGAGGAATCACTTGCAAACGACTTTAACCCACCACATTATTGTTTATCTGTGGTTAAACACACTAACAAAATTTTATTGTTAATGGCAAGAAAAGTCAAGTATTTTAAAATATCATCAGAAAATTTTAATATATCTGTTATGGATGCCGCTTTATTAAACGAATTGCTTCAGAAGGTAAAAGACGGAACCTTGTCACCCGGGAAGGCGGTAGAGAAATTAAGGTCCCTGCCGTTTGAGGTGATTGATTCCTCTCACGTTGACCATCACAGGGCATTAAGACAGGGTATCCCTGAGGTGGTTTTTGCAGAAGGGAAGACGGTTGATGAGGTTTTGAGGATATCAAAGGCGATCTATAAAAAGAGCAGAAAGCTGCTCATAACGCGGGCAGATGAAAATGTCCGTAAGGCACTCCGCCTTAAAGGGGCAAAGTATTATCCGCGTTCCGGGATTATAATGGCAGGAGGGGCAAAGTCCGGCAGCGGCCTTGTACTCGTTGTTACAGCAGGGACGTCGGATATCGCAGTGGCTGAGGAGGCCTCGCTTACAGCCTCTTTTCTTGGCAGCAGGGTTGAGACAGTCTGTGATGTCGGTGTAGCAGGCATACACAGATTATTTGCATATATGGACCTCATCAGGGAGGCAAGGGTAATAGTGGTTGTTGCAGGCATGGAGGGCGCTCTTCCCTCTGTGGTGGGTGGTATTGCAGACAGCGTTGTTATCGGCGTGCCTGCATCAACAGGTTACGGCACTTCCTTTGGGGGGCTTACAGCGCTCTTTGCAATGCTCAACTCCTGTGTCCCCGGGATTGCGGTTGTCAATATTGATAACGGCTTTGGGGCAGGATGTCTTGCACACAGGATAAATACAGGGAGCAAAAGATGAAAAGTTGAACTTTCCGGCAGGAATTGTTTTAAATATCCCTATGACAGAACAGACCCCCCTCATGCAACAGTATTTCAGTATAAAGGAAGAACAAACAGTATTTCAGTATAAAGGAAGAACATGCCGACGCCATACTCTTCTTTCGTCTTGGTGATTTTTACGAGATGTTCGGTGAGGATGCCCGAGTGGCCTCCTCCGTCCTCTCGATAGCCCTCACAACGCGTGACAGGGGAAAGGAAAGCCCCACCCCCATGTGCGGGGTTCCTCATTTTGCTGCAGAGTCCTATATAACCAGGCTGATAAATGCAGGTTACAAGGTGGCCGTCTGTGAACAGGTTGAAGACCCCAAAGAGGCAAAGGGGATTGTAAGAAGAGAGGTTGTCAGGGTCATCACTCCGGGTACGCATACGCCTGAAAACCCCAAGGAGAACAATTTTATACTCAGTTTTTATCCTGACGGCAAGGTACACGGGATTTCAATAGCAGACCTTTCAACCGGTGAATTCTTTCTTTACGAGACCGATCGTCCGGTTGAGGACGAGATCCAGAGGTTTGAACCAAAGGAGATTCTCTGCCCGTCACATCTCAAGGGTCATTTCCACTACCTCGATATACTGAACAGCTACTTTACGACCTATTATGAGGACTGGTTTTTTGACTACACCGAGGCATACAGGAAGATGCTTGAACATTTTAAAGTCTATTCCCTTGAGGTCTTCGGCTGTGAGGAGATGAAGGCAGCGGTATCTTCCTCCGGAGCGCTCATCAACTATCTAACGGAAAACCAGAAGGGTGCTGTTGTACTCCGGAAACCTGCTGTGCTCAAGCAGGGTGAGTACATGTTCCTTGATTCCGTTACCAAGAGGAACATCGAACTGATACATAACATGAGAGACGGCTCATCCGGGGGAACCCTGCTTAAAATACTGGATGAAACATTGACGCCAATGGGCGGAAGGTTCCTCAGAAATGCCATATTAAAACCCCTTATCAACATAGAGGGTATCAGAAATCGTCATGAGGCCGTTGAAAACCTCATAGAGGGCTACGAACTGCAGGAGACCCTGAGAACCTATCTCAGGCAGGTTCAGGACCTTGAGAGGCTATCCACAAGGGTACTCCAGCGCAGTGCAAACGCCCGCGACCTTATTGCAATCAGGACGTCAGTGGCATGTCTTCCTGAAATAAGAGGGGCCCTTATGAAGGCCCACTCCCCGCTCCTCAGGAGGATTTCCGGCGATGTGGAGGACTTCAGCGGACTGAAAGACCTGATTGAACGGGCAATTAAGGATGATCCGTCTAACGGCCTGAAAGACGGCGGGATAATAAAGTCAGGCTACAGGCAGGATGTGGATGAATTCAGGGGGATGTCTACAAAGGGGAAGGACTACATCGCGGGGCTTGAGATGAAGGAGAAGGAATCAACAGGCATATCGTCACTGAAGATCGGTTATAACAGGGTCTTTGGTTATTATCTTGAGGTTACAAAAGCAAACCTTCATATGGTGCCCGAACATTACATCAGGAAGCAGACCCTTGTGGGGGCCGAGAGGTATGTAACCCCGGAGTTAAAGGAATACGAAAACAGGGTGCTCGGGGCTGAGGAGAGGCTCAAGGCCCTTGAGTATGAAGTTTTTATGGAAGTGCTCGAAGAGGTTGCTCTTTCAATAGAAGACCTCCTCAGGACTGCACAGGCGATAGGAGAGCTTGACTTCCTTCTCTCCCTTGCAGTGACTGCAAGAAGATACAACTATAAAAGACCCCTGATTGACAGTACGGGAAGACTTGAAATTACAGACGGAAGGCATCCTGTGCTGGAGAGGGGCGCCTCTGATGAGAAGTTTATCCCGAACAGCGCTTATGTTGATACAGAGGACCACAGGCTCCTGATCATAACAGGCCCGAATATGGCGGGGAAATCAACGTACATGAGACAGGTTGCACTGATTGTGCTGATGGCACAGGTCGGCTCGTTTGTCCCTGCTGCAGAGGCCAAAATAGGGGTTGTGGACAGGATATTTACAAGAATCGGGGCCTCGGATTACCTTGCAAAGGGCCAGAGCACGTTTATGGTTGAAATGATAGAGACCGCAAACATCCTTTATAATGCAACGAAAGAGAGCCTGATAATACTTGATGAGGTGGGCAGGGGGACAAGTACCTTTGATGGAATCAGCATAGCCTGGGCAATAGCAGAGCACATAGCAAACGAGATTGGTGCAAGGACTCTCTTTGCAACCCATTATAATGAGCTGACGGAACTCGGAATTACATTGGCGGGAGTCAAAAACTACAACATTTCCGTCAAGGAGTGGGGTG
>QIJG01000030.1 GCA_003232715.1 Nitrospirota bacterium | reverse complement strand
ATGTTCATGATCCTCATCGGAAACAGATCAATGAGGGGTTTTCTTACAACCCTCATAAAACCTGCCAGGACAACAAGTCCCACACCCCTTTTTTTCAGTTCATCCGCCATCCGTTTATAGTAGGTATCCGGTGAAGAATAATCCTGCGGACTCATAACAAGGCCGGCAATTCCGTTGTCCTTTGCCCGTTTTATTGCATAAGCAGCAGGGCTGTCCGTGATAAGTACCTCAACACTTGCCGTCAGATAACCCGTCTTGACAGCGTTGATTATTGCCTGGAAATTTGAACCTCTTCCCGATGCAAGCACACCCAGTTTCAACATAGATAACACCACACAATTCCAAGTGCCACACCAAGTGCGAGGGGTTTAAGCTTCATCCCTGTCTTCCTGCCTCAAACTCTCGTCATAAAGGGCCTTCTGACTAAGGCCATACTGTTGCGCTATCGTCCTTGCAGCTTCTTTCCGTCTCAGCCCCTTCTTCATCAGGCCCCACACCTCGGGAATCGCCTCTTCCACAGTAATCCCCTCCACCACTTTACCCTCAAGCACCAGCACATACTCACCTGCAATAACCTTCTGTTGAAGTTCCTCGATCAACACGGATAATCTGCCCCTCAATACCTCTTCATTTAATTTGGTCAACTCATGACAGACGGCACAGTACCTGTCGCCAAAAACCTCATAAATATCGTTCAACGAGTCCAATAATCTATGCGGGGCCTCGTAGAAGACCAGGGTCCTGTGTTCAAGCCTGAGTTCCTCAAGCATCTTTACCCTCATATTATGTTTTGACGGCAGGAACCCCGGATATACAAACTCCCTTGACGTTATCCCTGAGATTGAAAGGGCCGCAATTATAGCGGAAGGACCCGGCACCGCAACAACATTCAGCCCTTCATCTATTGCCCCTCTTATCACCACCTCCCCGGGATCGGAGATCCCGGGGGTCCCTGAATCCGTAACAAGGGCAACATCCTGTCCCTCTTTGAGTCTTGAAATCACTGCTTCCGCCTTTGCCTTCTCCCTGGCCCCCCAGTAACTGACAAGCTTCTTTGATATGCCGTAACGGCTGAGGAGTTTTCTTGTATGCCTTGTATCCTCTGCCGCTATAACGTCCACCTCTTTTAATATCCTCAAGGCCCTTAAAGTTATATCCTCAAGGTTTCCTATCGGTGTTGCAACTATATAGAGTATACCATTCATTTCTTATCAAATTTCCGGCTACAAACGTTCATTGACTGAAATCCGCCGCAGGGGTCTCCGAGTTTTAAAAAACAACAATATTTGGCCACAGATCTTCGCAGAAACACGCAGATAATACAAACCTGTATTTGTCAGTGGCTATAAGTCACTTATTTTAAAAATCTGTTCTTAAACCTGTGCAGCCACGCAATATGGCTCTGTTCCTCGTCTATTATTTCATCAACAATATCTTTTTCCTTAACGGCCTTTCTCAAACCAAGGAAATAAAGCAGGGTCTCCTTTTCAAAGGCCAGGGCAAAGTCAACCGCATCCTGAATGCTCTGTATCCTTGTCCGACCCGAGAAAGAGACCCGACTCCACAAAGGCCCTCATATACTCGGAGACATCCTCCCACCCCTCTGGCTCCTCATCACCAAGACTCTCCTCCAGTCTTTCAAACCTCTCCTCATGTATCCGTTCCTTTTTGGCAAGGGTTTCAAAGAGGTCTTTAAGCTCTACCCTGTCTTTAAACCGTTCAGCCATTGACGAATAAAAATCATACCCCAGTTTTTCAGTCCTTACGGCCTGCTCAACAACCTCCCTGACGGAAAAACCCTCTTTTCCCATAAACTGTCCCTCCTTTAGCTCTTTATTTCTGTAAACGGACCGGATTCATTACTATCATTTTCAGACAAATATCTCCTCAATCTCTTGTCTGTATTGATTATATTCCCGGCATCATCCCCTCGCAGCTCCCATGTATAGTCACCCCTCGACGTCCTCTTCAGGACAATCCTTACAGGTTTTTTCGGCGTAAGCTGGATAATCCCGGGATTGACGGTTTTGGTAAAGGGACGCTCCGGTTCAGAGCTGCTTTGGATGCATCCGGGGAAGAGAAGAATCAGAACAATATAAAAAAGCAGAAACCTGAAATCCGGGATTTTAAACCTGCGATCTTCAATATCCACCATCAGTAGCTCCTGTATTTATTCGTGATAGGGAACCGTCTGTCACGGCCAAAGGCCCTCGGGGTAATCTTTATACCAGGGGGAGCCTGCCGTCGTTTATATTCACTCCTGTCAATCATATCAATAACCCTTTTTGTACACTCCAGCTCGCAGCCAAGGGTTATAATCTCGTCAAAACTCCTGTCCTCCTCAATGTAGGCCTTAAGTACCGGGTCGAGTACCTCGTATGCAGGAAGGGTATCCGTGTCCTTCTGTTCAGGCCTTAATTCCGCAGATGGTTCCTTCCGCAACACCCTCTCAGGTATAAGCGCCATCCCTGCCTTCTCATTTCTCAGCTTCGATATCTTATAGACAATGGTCTTCGGGACATCCTTTATTATTGCAAACCCGCCCGCCATGTCACCGTAAAGTGTTGCGTAACCAACGGACATCTCTGATTTATTCCCGGTTGTCAGGACAAGCCATCCAAACTTGTTGGAGATGGCCATAAGGAGGTTACCCCTTATCCTTGCCTGTATGTTTTCTTCTGCGACGTTGGGGGGCAGGTCTTTAAAAAAAGAGCTGAGTGCTTTGAGGTAAGACTGAAAGATTTCATCTATCGGAATTTCTGAAACCTCTATACCAAGATTCCCTGCAAGCCTGAAAACATCCTCTCTGCTTTCCCCGGAAGTATACAGAGAGGGCATAAAGAGTCCTTTTACCCGTCCCTTTCCTATGGCATCCACTGCGATTGTTGCCACAAGGGAAGAATCTATCCCTCCGCTCAAACCTATCATAACGTTTTCAAAGCCGTTTTTCCATACATAATCCCTTGTACCAAGCACAAGCGCAGAATAGACCTCTTCCATCTCGCTACAAGGCAACGACGGGTTATATTTGTGCTTCACCCTCTTCTGTACAACCCTGTTATGCACGGGCAGGATAGAGAGAGTATCTTCCCGGAGGGCAAATACCTCCTGACGCCTTCTCGGATCATGAAGTCTCCTCATGAATACGGCATCGAGGTTCAGGTCTATTATTATCAGTTCCTCGTCAAACTGTCTCCCCCTGAAGAGCAGGTTCCCGCACTCATCAAATATCAGGCTATGGCCATCAAATACGAGTTCATCCTGTCCACCGATCATATTCAGATATGCGATAATTACTGAGCTGTCCGATGCCCTTGTTGAGAGCATTTTTTCTCTGAAACATGCCTTGCCCGTATGATACGGTGAGGCATTGATATTCACTATAACCTCTGCACCTGCAAGTGCCTGTGTCCTTGCAGGACCGTCAGGATACCATATGTCCTCACAAATATTGACTCCCACAAGGGCATCACCGAGCTTGTAGACCGGAGATTCGTCACCAGCCTGAAAATATCTCATCTCGTCAAAAACACTGTAATTTGGAAGATACATCTTGTGATATACATGGACAACCTCTTTATCGTGTACAATAGCGGCGGCATTATAGATATCGGATGTCATGTCAACAAAACCCACAACAGCCACAATATCCCCGACTGAATTCCTGATCTCATCAAGGGCGGACAGGTTATCATCAATAAATCCGGGTTTTAGCAGAAGGTCCTCAGGCGGGTAACCTGTAACGGCCATCTCGGGGAAAGCTACTATATCGGCTCCGGCCTCCCCTGCCTTCTGAATATTACGGATAATCTTCCCCGTATTACCCTCAAGGTCACCAACCGTGGTATTAATCTGTGCAAGGGCCAGTCTTAAAGTTTTCATGATGAAAATAATTATAGTCTTTGGGATAGGCTTTTGGCAATCGAAAACCTGCATCCCTCAGAACAAAAAACACACCCCCGGGATACCGGCACGGCGGATTCAGATGAGGGCAACGTTTGGTTTAAAAGAAAGGTTTTGTTGTACAATTGTAATTTATGGATATATTGATAAGACGACAATGTGCAATACTGTGGCGAGGTTTTCATGGGGAAATTCCTCAAGATACTCAAAAATAAGTGGGAGGTGGTTGAAAGAGAATCGGAAATTTCCGACCTTGGCTTTCTGATTCTCAGAGTTATTGTACTTGGCGGCGGATATGGCTGGCTGAAATTTTCACAGATACATGCAGAAAACATCAGGGCGTTTTCCTCAATACTTCAATACTTTATTGTATACTGCCTTTCGATTTACCTGCTATTATTTCTGAAATTCGAAAAAAAAAGGGCTATATATGTCCTCTCACTGGGCTTCGACCTCTCCTTTGTTTATCTCCTGACAAAATATTCCGGCGGCTTCAACAACAGTTTCTTTATCGGCTTTTATCTCCTGACGGCCCTGCACTCTTTCTATTATGGATACCTTTTCGGCCTTGGGGTTGCCGTCATATCAACCATCACTTACATGTTCAGCGGCAATTTTGATTTCACAGCCCTGCACTGGACCGAATTCTCTTTACGGGTATCCTTCCTCTTCCTGATAGCCTTACCCCTCGGCCTGTTGTCAGAGAAGTTGAGAAGAGACAAGGAAGAGATCGAAAAACTGAACAGAGAGCTCCTCAAATCAATTGATGAACTGAGAAAGTTACAGCACAAACTCATAGAGGCTGAAAAACTTTCCGCACTCGGCAGGCTCACTGCTGATATTGCTCATGAAATAAGGAACCCGTTGACCGCCATCGGAGGTTTTGCAAGAAGACTGGGGAAACGCATAAAAAAGGATACAAAGGAAGAGGAATACGCAAGCTTGATATCCTCGGAAGTGGAGAGGCTTGAGCGGATACTGAGGGATGTACTCAGTTTTTCAAGAGAGGCAAAGTACCACCTGAATTACGAAAATATCAACAACATCGCATCAGAGACTTTAAAAACCTTCAATGAATTATGCACGGAACATGGGGTTGAGATAAAAAAAGAATTAACCTCGGATCTGCCAAAGATCCTGATAGATAAAGATCAGGTCATACAGGCCTTCAATAACCTTGTTATTAATGCCGTTGATGCAATGCCGGGGGGAGGTACCCTGACGATCAGAACACGTATGGAACAAAAAAATTATATTAAATGCGTGGTTTTTGATATAATCGATACAGGTACGGGTATTCCTGAGAAGAAGCTGGAAAGACTTTTTGAGCCATTTTATTCAACCAAACAGGTAGGCAAGGGCACAGGGCTGGGACTCTCAATATGTAAAAAAATTATGGATGAACACAGAGGTTTTATAAGTGTATCCAGCACGGTCGGAGAGGGGTCGGTCTTCAGCCTTTACTTTCCGTATGTGCCGGCAAGTGATGCATTCAAGACACAATGCTGGGAATATAACAAATGCGGGGTTGATAAAGTGGGGGATGGCGATGAGAGTGCCTGCCCGGCTTATCCTAATTACGGAAGGATATGTTGGGCTGTGGCAGGAACTTTTTGCGAGGGAAGAGCAAAAGGGATATTTGCACAGAAGATAGGTGATTGTAAAAAATGTGAATTCTATAATAGGGTTGTTATAAAAAAAGACCTTTAGTTGTGTAATTTGTTCGCCTTATTCAAAGGTAAAAAGGAGGAGCATGAACGATATAAAAAACCATGCAAAGCCGTTTGAATTCATGCAGTGTATAAGTATTCTCAAATCAACGGCAAAGAGGGCCAAAACCCTTCGCGAGCTGAGAGACCTGATCGCTACCGTCAGTGAAGAGTCTATCTTTCATCATACCTGTCAGTATTTTCTGAAGGGTAGAATACGGGAATACACAAATGATTTTGCTCACTGGGTAGGTGAGTCTCTTGAAGAAAGTGCCATGGCTGAACAACTTTCAAGCATTGACCCCTACGAGTTTAAAAACATACCTGAACTCAGGACCTCCCTCCTTACTGTAGTAGACAATTATCTGGAAGATTTTCCGGAACCAAGGGAGGCTTTGGCCGGAGAGGAGTTTTACTTTAATGAAACCATAACCATTGTCTTTCCTGCCCGCATCAGGGCAAAAAATCTCGCTGAGTTCCTTATTGCAATCAGATATATTGATGGCGCATCTATTTACTATCACTTCCACGAGGCAAGGACACGCCTTGGCGGAGGAATTGATGACTTCTCAAAGTGGTTTGATGAAGTGCTGGGTGAACGTGAACTTGCAAAAAAACTGTGGGCCATAGACCCGTTCATGCATAGCATCGAAGGGATCAGGGAGCAAATAATGGAGATCGTTGATGAGAAGGTTAAAAATGATATGGAGATTACGGGAGTCGAGGAATGATAGCTAAATATGCCGGAATAGCACCAAAGGGTGATTTAATCCTTCTGCAGAAGCTGGGAGAAATATTCCGTGACAAATCCTTTCTGCACATAAATTCCACACGTGCAGGGGGTGGGGTTGCCGAGATATTACAACGGATGATACCGATACTCAGGGACCTCGGCATTGATGCAAGGTGGGAAACCATAGAGGGGGATGAAAGGTTTTTTGACATAACAAAAAAAATTCATAATGCCATTCAGGGGAATTTTGAGGTTATAACGGAAGAGATGTGGCAGTACCACTACGAGGTCAATAAGAGGAACGCCAAAAAGCTCAATCTTGAAGCAGATGCAGTTCTGATACAT
>QIJG01000085.1 GCA_003232715.1 Nitrospirota bacterium | reverse complement strand
GGTGTTTTAAGGGGTTAAATGTCAGTCTTCCGGCATCCTTGGCAGTGGGGTCTCCGAGCCTGTAGGCCACATACCCATGGGCGAGTTCATGGAATGTAACCGCCAGAAGTATGGGCACAGCCATAAGTATGACCTGTCTTATTATATTAACAATATCCATTTAATAGTACAGCTATTTTTAGACAGGATTAACAGGATAACGCAGAGCGCATGGCGCAAAGCGTTAAAGACAAAGCATAAGGAGTCCGTGTCCTATACGCTATGCATATGCCCTTTGCGCCTTATCCTTGATACACTATGCGCTATGCTCTTTGCGTCCTGCACCCCTGTGTGTTAGCGACAAAGCAATTCTATTTCTTATCGTGAAGCTTAAAAACTTTCTCTTTTGCCTCAAGATTACTTCAAGATTACCTCACGATTTAAAAGGATTAAAAAATATCTTTCTGTTTCTTATCCGGAAAGTATCTACTCCTCAACTCCAAAACTCCCTGACTCCTCCACTCTCTTTTCCCCTTAGAGAACTGTTAAAAGAACAGAAGTATTTACTGTGAACCGATGCCTTTGTGTGGATTGGGTTTAAATTGGATGGAGTCTGCGGTCAATTACTGTCCTTGCCTCAACCAGGGGGTCTATGAAGGCACTCTCCATATCGTGGTCAATATCCCTCCTGTTCGAGAGATAGGTTATCCTGTCCTGCATCCTGGCACGGAGGTATTCAAGGTATTCATTATCCTTTGCGGGCTTGTACTTTTTGTCATAATCAGCACCAAAGAGTTCCTTGCCGTTTTTGGGTACCTGCAATCCCTGAAAAGACTTCCAGTCCCTCCACTCAATGTTTTCCCTTACAAGCTCCGTTACGATCTTCAGTGAGAGTTCCTTGGGGATATCGGCAAGACTTTCAGGCATTCCAAAGGCGTATGTATTCATGATATAACACTCTGTGCCCATCTTGAAGAGCTTTTTGAATTGCTGGCAATCCCAGATAAGCGGGTGGACACTGAACGGATTTGCAAATGGTTCTATAACAAGTTTTTTTAATTCTTTTGGGTCAACGTTCTCAACTCCCTTTGCCCGCATGGTGGAGAGGGATGCTCCCATTGTGACAGCAAGCCCTACCGACTTTACCCTGGATATCGGCGGCAGGCTCGGGTCTTTCTGCAGCCAGATAACCTTGCCGGGTTTTTCGCAGGCATTGTCGTAGTTGAACATGTCGCGTGATTTTATACAACGACCGTTACGGTTCCTTACGTCATAGGGAACCAGTCTTTTGGTGCCGTCGGGCAGCATGGTTACAGCCACGTTCTGGGCAGTATAAAAATATTTTATCTGGGGATCACGGAATTCAACCGCGTCCGTCTTGTCAAAGAGACTCGGTTCAAGGGCAACGGATACATTGTTGTCAAGGTCTATGAGGAAGGCATCATCGTGAATAACCGTTACCTTCTCGGACTTCGTGAGTGTTCCGGCATGATCATGACTGTTTGTAATGGATGATTTCCCTGATCCTGAGAGCCCGAAAACCGCCACAGGAGGCTTATTGCCGATTTTTTTGATACCCCCGTGGCAGGCCACCATATTGTGTCTTACTCCACAGCTCCAGGCAAGGGTAAGGGTTGCCTTTTTCCTTTCTCCGAAATAACGCATACCGAGTATTGCCACGCAGTTTTCGGCCTCGTCCACGATCACGAGCCCGTCGGGGAAATCAGGATGGCTCCATTCAGGGTCTGCAAAGATCAGGATGCCCGGCTCATCAAGCAGCCGTGATTTCTCATAGAGCTTTATCCATGGCTCCATCCAGGGGGTAAAGTTCAGACCCCAGTCAAGCATGTTCTTTGCATCTGTTGCAGGACTTAGCAGATGGGCCTTGAGCATGAAATCCGTATGCAACCCAACGATGCCTTCAAGCCAGAGACCCTCTCTGCGGTTGAACTGATAAACAACTTCGCGCAGAATACCCCGGAACATCTCCTTATCCTTGCCCATCTCCCTGACGAGTCTCCTCGCCCTGGCAGTACGTCCCACCACCCTGCCATCCTGTGAGACAAGCACCCTGGCATTCTTTGGCAGGCCAAGCTGTTCGGGTTTGTACATGGGCTCTGATGTAACTATTATCTCAGGCTGCCTGATTGAGAGTTTATAGAGTTCAGCCATTGAGGTCTTTCTTGCGGAATTGGCATACAGGGCTGTTTCCAATATTGCCCGGCATGAACCAACAGGCAGTTTATGTGTACTTACCATCTTTTCTCCTTTTTTTTGAAGACCGAACTACGGAAATGTCATATACTATAAAATTTTGTATCCCTTTCTTGTCAAGGTTTCACTCCATCCCTCCAATCCTCCATCACCCCAATCCTCTCCCCCACGTCGAGACAAACTCATCATATGTCATGGGAAAAGCCGAGGAGAATGCCTGATTAAGGTCCTTGCCCTCAGAGAGAGAGATAAGAAACTCTTTCATTCTGTAGAGGCCGTATCTCTCTACCAGGAATGAAACCGCCGAATAACTCTCCCTGTAAGCGATGCCGACTATCTTCCTGTCAAAGCCAAGGAATGAGCCCTCAAGAGACCGCAGCGGAATGACCTGCCCTACCGTTTTGGTATATCCACCCGAGAAATAGTCTGCCAGACCTTCGTTTATCCATTGTGGGCATTTCCGGGTAATCGAATGAATCATGGCGTGGGTGTATTCATGGAAGAGCACCCTTCTCAGGACCCCCTCATTCCCCCGGAGCCCTTTTACCGGGATCCGTATCTTGCCGTCATAAATGCCGCCTGACCAGCCCGGCACCTGTGTGATATCGAAAAAATTCTTCTTCGTATAAAGAATGACGGTTACCGGGTTTGAGGGAAAGTAGTTCATCTCCTGCCCTATCGACCTGTATGCATCCTCCAATATACCTAAAATCTCCCTGCTGAGGCTGCCGTGTTCATAACCATTGAAGAGGACCTTGAAGTGCAGGGTCTCCTCTTTTACGTAATCCTTCCGCCTGTCCATCTCCTTCCTCACCCTGTCATAGAGCTTCCTCAGTGCAGGGTCTTCCTTTACGGAAAGACCGGCCTCTGCATTTGAAAGGCTTCTGTCAAGGTTGTCTTGTCTGTAATAGGCAAAGGCAAGAAACTTTCTTGCAAGGAAGTCCTTGCCGTTTTTCTCAGCTGCCTCTTCGAGAAAGCTTATCGCATTACCGTAATTCCCAAGTTTGTAATATGAAAGCCCGATGGTCAGAAGCGCCTGGCTGTCTCTGTCTGAAAGCCCTTTGATGAGTTCAATGGCGCCCTCGTAATTCCCTGCATTAAAACTCTTTACAGCCCGCTGTACAATCTCCCTGCCCTCATCCTCCTTTGACGGGGTCAACTCATTTTGTGGCAGTAGGGCCGAGCTCGGCTCTTCAGATGTTCCAGGAGCTTCACTCTCCTGATCCCCGCTACCGACGGTTTCACGGAGGGTCTCCTGTTTTGGAGGTAAAGGCTCACCTGATCCTATCTCTCCCCGGTTGTTAAGGTAGATGTAGGCTGTTATGATGACAAGGAAGGACAGGATGCTGTAAAGTATTGCCCTGAAAATATCAGGCCTCCTCACTGTTTTACAGCTTTAAATTATAATCTATCTGATTTGATTTGTGGAACACTTGAAAAACCGGCGTGCAGTACTCATAACAGATTATAGCAGAAATAAGGTTTCAGGAAGAGATAAGATATACCGACGCTACACCCGAAGGTCTTCATGTGATAGGCTTTCTCAGTCTCATTTTTGAAAGTTGCAGCCCTCTTTTCCCCCCTCTGAAATCCTCTATTACTCTCTAAATGTTTCCTCGGGGTGCCGCCCGGAATTTTCTTGAAGTCCCACATTGTAGTATACTAATTGTTTATGCAGGATACTAAATTTGAAAGACTTGTCAGCAGGGGATTACTGACCAGGGAAGAGCTGGATGAGACCATAAAGGAATCGGAAGATTCAGGCAAATACCCTGAAGAATTTTTGATGAGCAAGGGGATTCCAAGGCATGAGGTCCTGTTCTGCCTTTCCGAGTTCTACGGTTATCCCTTTGTGGAGTATGATGAAGAGGTTTTGGCTTCTTACCTCCTCACAAGACGTATGGACATGGAGAAGCTCAAGCAGGCGCTCTGGTTTCCCCTCTCCGTCAGGCAGGACAGGGCTGAGGTGATCGCATACAGGCCGGAGGACACAGCGGTAGTTGAAGATATAAAAAAAAGCCTTGGCGTGGAAAAAATCGACTTCATTGTCGCCCTGCCTTCAGACCTCGTCAGGATTATTGAAAACAACAAGGATGTGAATCCGGGATTTCCTTTTTCGGGCGGCAGGACCCCCCTTGCCAAGGTTAGAACTTTCCTTGCGGACAGGCGTTCCCTGATGTCATGCTACAGGAACTCTATGGCAAAGGGCAGAACAGGGCTTGCCTTCCTCCGCACCGGGATAGCTTTTATAGCCATTGCCCTGCTGCTTCTCAGGATTTTCGGTATAGGGTATTTAACCCTAATCGAAGCGTTATTTTTAGCAGCCGGTATTGTTTTATCAGTTAATGGATTCAGATGGTACCTGCCGGCCCGGAAGGCCGGCAAGAAACGTTTGAATTGTATTGCTACAGTGCCGACCTGGGCAACTACCTTGCTTGAGGTTCAAAACCCCGGCAACAATCCTTTCTTTACACGCACGAATACCATTGACGGAGCGGATAAACTCCGTGCTGATTGGGTTGCTGAGGAAAGAACGGTCCTTGCATGTTACAGAACGATGATGGCAAGGGCGCGCACAGGGCTTGCCTTTACCCGTACGGGGATTGCCTTGATCGGGCTGGGGGTTGCGCTGTTCAGGCAGTTCCCTGCCGGTCGCTGGACGTTATTTGATGCCGCCCTTATCCTGACAGGTATTATTATGGCTATGGAAGGTTTTTACTGGTATTTCCCCGGTCGTCGTGCCGGGATAGAAGGTTTTGAATCAGTGAAGAAGAAAAAAACGGGCCGGAAGGCCTGGGATTTCATCTCCCTTCCTGTTCACAGGGTGATTGGGGATTCCGGTGATTCCCATAAGCGTTCCCCCCAGGCAAAGGCTTCCTGGTCGCCGGGCATATGGGCTACTACGGGACTTGCCCTTGAAAGGACAGTGCTTGCAGACAGAAGGAATATGATGGCAAGACTTCGCACGGTTATGGCCCGATCAAGGACGGGAATGGCATTTATCAGGACAGGAAGAAGCATATGTGCGGTGGGCACAGGGCTACTGCTTTATTTTGGCACCGCTGATATTGCATGGGCCATATTTAATATTGCACTGATAGTGATCGGGCTGGTAGTCATTGCCGATGGACTTTACTGGAATATCCCTGCTGAAAGAATAAGGAGACAATTCCCCTATTGTGCTGGAGATATGAAAACAATTATTCCTGATTACGGCCGGCCGACACGTTATTGGGAGAAGGTGGGTTTCAATCATGATGCTCGCTAACACAGGATCGCAGAGATTTCTCATATTGGTGGAACGGGGTATCCTGGCGGATGAGGAACTCCGCAAAGCAGAGCATACGGCTGTTGCGAGGAGTATCGACCTTGAAAGGGTTCTGCTCAGAGAATATAATGTACCGCGGTTTATTTTGCTCAAAGCGCTTTCGGAGTATTATCAATGCCCCACTATAGAGTATGACGAGAGAATGCTTATACCTCCCGCATTATTATCGGCGGTTAATGGAGACATGCTTTCCATAAGCCGGTGGTTTCCGGTCATCAAGGATGGTGATACCGTAATTATCGCGGCAAACAATCCCGAAGATCCGGCGGTACTGGATGAGGCCAAAAGGTTTATCAAGGCAGAGAAATACGAATTCAGGGTGGCCCTTGCAGAAGATATTCAGTGGTTTGTCCTGGACTTCCTCCATGCAAGGCCGGGTTATCTTCTGGGTACCGAGAGGACCGGTCTTTCCTTCTGGCGCACCACCATGGCCCGGTGGAGGACAAGGCTGGCGTGCTGCAGGACCGACATGGCAACGGCAAGGACCGGGCTTGCCTTCCTCAGATGGGGACTCGGCTTTATTGCCGTAGCAAATACCCTTATACGAACCCAAAAGCTGCCGATAACATATCCCCTTTACTGGTCGATTATTGCTATGGGATTTTTCCTCGGATTCTTGGGATTATCAAGATACCTGAAGATACGGAGATCTGAAATGAATCCCCCGGAACGCCGGACTATCGTAGGAATGACCTCTGCAACCATGGGCTTTCTAAAGGGCTATCACCTTATTGAAACCACTGATGTTGAGATATCCATGAAGAAGAGCATACTTGCCCGTATTGCCGATTTGCTGGCCAGCCACTGCACCATTCTCTATCCGTCTCCATCCAGCAGGGAACGCACCCATCTTGCACGGGAGAGGAGTGTGCTTGGAGCGCAACGGACAATGGCTGCATGCTACCGTACCATCTATGCCAGGGCCAGGACAGGGCTGGCCTTAATCAGGACAGGTTTTTCCTTTGCAAGTTTTGGCATCGGCCTGATGCACTATTTCGGGCTCAGTTCATTGTCGGTATTTGATGCCATCCTTATTGTTGCGGGGACATTCATGGTTGTGGATGGCCTGTTGTGGTATATACCGGTGAGAAAGGAACAGTCCGAACTCCCGAGCTGTCCTATTCCCCAATGAGGGCAGGAAAAGAAGTTCATATCTTAACTCATTTTCCTGAGGCACCCTGGCTGATGTTTGGGAGGTGTAAACACAAACCTCGTTGCAAAGCGACTCCTGGTGCGGTTTCCGACCAAGGGTAAAATGGCGTGTACCTACTGCTCTGAGGCTGATTCAGGGGGTCCCGGCCTTACTTTTAATCTCAAACTCTTCCTTTATCTTTTCCAACGTCTTTTCTCCAATGCCCCTGACTTTAAGCAATTCAACCATATCCTTTACAGGTCCATGTTCCTGTAGATACCCTTAAACTGCTGACGCCTTTTTGTCACTGATCCCTTTGACTGTAATCAGGTCTTCAAGTGTGGCCTTGTTAATATCCTTCTTCTGCAGTATCTCCGCCGACACAACGGCTCCTCCTGAGACAAGAAAAATACCTAAAATCATAACGACAATCAAATTTGCTTTCATTCAGTCCTCCCCGGGTTTCACATTCTACCCATACGTTTCGGAAACATTTTTATATACCATACCTAAGACGCCCCTTCTTTTTCTAATACAACCCTGGTTGTTTTTATCCAGCCAGAGATTCCAGTTTCTTACATACCATGAGTCAAGAGATACACGGTATTTGTAAGAAGTGTTGCTCCTGCCGCTTACCTGCCATAGCCCTGTTATCCCTGGAGGTACGCGATAGTAGAACTCGGCGTTCTCTTTATAATATTTTTCAATCTCTTCCTGAACAACAGGTCTTGGTCCCACAAGACTCATCTCTCCCTTTAACACATTGAATATCTGGGGGAGCTCATCAAGCGAGGTCTCTCTGAGAAATTTACCAAGCCCTGTTACCCTCGGGTCATTCCTGAGTTTCCAGTATTCCTCCCACTCAGTCCTGGCCCCGGAGTCGGTTTCAAGTATACCCTTCAATCGTTCCTCTGCATCCTGGTACATCGTCCTGAATTTGTAACACATAAAAGGCCTGCCGCTTCTCCCTATCCTCTCCTGTTTAAATATAGCCGGTCCTTTAGATGTTATTCTTATGAGTATTGAGATAATCAGTACCGGGACTATAAGGAACAGGAAGAGTATAAAGCCAAATAGCCTTTTTGCTATGTAATTGAACGGTCTTGCAAGGTTGTTCTTTATCTCGATTACAATTGTCTGCTCATTAAAGAAATGCCTCAATTCCGTACCAAGCACTGCAATACCGGATATATCGGGGATGTAGAGGGTATTTTCCACCTTGTGCTGAATGGCGTTTATAATACTCACAAGCCTCTGTTTGTCGAGCTCAGGCTTGGCTATTACGATATCATGGATGACGCCCATCTTTATGTACCTGTCTATTTTGTCTATGTAACGGTGAATTCTTACGCCGTCTATATCTCTCTGGCCGTTAGGTTCCTCATCAATAAAGCCGGCCACGTCATAGCCGAGATTGGGTTCATTCCTGAGTGCGGCAAGTGCAAGTCTCCCTGCCTCGCCGGTGCCCA
>QIJG01000266.1 GCA_003232715.1 Nitrospirota bacterium | reverse complement strand
ATCCGGGAATTCGGCGTGCTGCTGCTGATTGTTGCATCCATGCTTTCTGCCGTCTTTTCAGTAATATTCATTGTTGACCGGATGGATGAACTCATACCTTACAGTCAGACAACCGAAACCCTGATACTCCTGGGGGCCTTAAAAATCCCTGAATACCTGAGATACCTGTTGCCGATGGCATCCCTTCTATGCAGTATTTTCGTTATAAGTTCTGCATCAAGGAGGCACGAGATCATAGCAATAAAGGCATCAGGAGTTAACCTGAGGCGCTTTTTTATGCCCCTTCTGGTGACAATCGACTTTGTTATTGCAGAATTCATAGCCCCTGCATCGCTGAAGAAGTCAAACGATATAATTTATTCACTTAAAGGTGAAAAAAAGATCTCCTACCAGGAAGGCAATATCTGGATCAGGGCAAGGAAGGGCCTCCTGGTCAGGGCGAAATTGTTTGTGCCTCAGAAGATGGAGCTTTACGGCATATCCATATTCTATATACATGATGGGAGACTGACGAAGAGGATTGAGGCGGAAAAGGGCGTGTGGTCAGGACAGGACTGGAGACTCCAGGAGGTCAGGGAGTTCGACCTGAACAGGAACACAGTTCGGTATATGCCTGAAAAACTCCTTAAAGGGGTTGGGAAAACCGAGATCATTGAAAGAGAAAAAAACCGGCTTTCGGAGATGAGCGTTATGGAGCTCATAAGACATGAAAAGAGATTGGAAAACGCCGGCTACATGAACACAAAGCTGAAGGTGGATATTCAGTCACGACTCTCTTATCCGCTTGCAAACCTCTTCATGGTCATGATAGGTATATTCCTGTCGCTAAAGAGCAGAAAAGGCAAAGGGATGGTAAGCGCAGGAGCCGGGATACTCATAAGTCTTGCATACTGGGTTATATACACACTATCACTGTCGCTCGGGTATGCAGGGGGACTCCCGCCCGTGGTCTCCGCCTGGATAGTACCTGTAGTCTTCCTGGCACTGGGAGGGGTTTTATATTTCAGGATACCGGTTTAACAAAGCGTTGCGGGTTAAGAAAAGATGTTGCGGGTTTTTCTTTCTTAATTTCACCCGGCAAGTATTTCTTCATCCACCTGCTCCTTATAGGCATTCATAAGTCTCTCTGTAATCCTGGTAATCCTGCCCCTGACATACATCTTGCTCTCAATTCCGGAGACCGGCATAATCTCTATCAGGGAATTTGTAAGAAAGACCTCTTCCGCCTCGCAAAGTTCTTTGGTTGAAAACAAGCCCTCTTCCACAGTAATACCCTTCTCTGCAGCTACCTCAAGCACCACCTGTCTCGTAATACCCTCCAGGATCCCGGCCTCAGGAGACGGAGTATACAGCACTCCTTCAATTACAAAGAAGAGATTGCTTACAGTTCCCTCGGTCAGATACCCCTTGTGGTTAAGCATAACGGCCTCAAAGACACCCCTTTCAGAGGCCTCCATCCTGACAAGGATATTATTCAGGAAATTAAGGGATTTTATCTGAGAATCAATCGGGTTTCTGCAATTCATCCTCTTCTCAGAAATACACGCCCTTACGCCATCCCTGTAAAGACTTTCCGGGTAGGGCAAAAACTCTCTTGAATTAATAACTATGGTGGGATTGTCACAGCCAGCAATATCTATACCCCTGCCCCCCACCCCCCTGCTGACCGTCAATCTTATATAGGCATCCTTGAGTTTATTGAGTTCCAGCAGCCTGTAGAGCACATGTTTTAGGGCACTGCCGGTCCAGGCGTTCTTTATGCGAAGCAGCTCAAGCCCCTTAAAGAGTCTTTGCATATGTTGATCGAGCCTGAATATATGCCCCTTATAAGCCCTCATGGTCTCAAAAAGACCATCTCCATAGAGGAACCCCCGGTCAAAGACAGATACCCCTGCCTCAGATTCCAGAATATACTCACCGTTCAGATAAAGATACATAACTCATGTATATTATCAAAACCCGGATCTTTTGGTAAAAACAGAGCAGAAGATGAATTTCCCTAAAATAGCGATAGGGAGATGGAAAGGGATACGAACACAAAGTTTTCACTCATTCTCATAATTGAATTAACATCAATCTAAAAATCTCCCCTTGCCCCTCTTTGCCAAAGAGGGGGATAATCCCTCCCTTTGGCAAAGGGAGGTCAGGAGGGATTTTTTAAATAATATATCCACACTATTATGAGACGATTATTAAACCCGTTCAAGCTCTGTATCCGCATCCCTTGCCAAAAATTGACAGGTTTTCTATCGGCAATTCTATGACTAACTCTACTGATTGGCTTTTTTATGAAATTTTATATTAAACTCAAATTACGCAAGGGGGCCGATGAATGAGCGGATTTTCGCCTCCTTTGAATCAATTCAGGAATTTAATAAGCAAAACAGTTTACTTTAAAAAGTGATACATACTTAAAACGTCAAGGACCCATTTTATTAATAATCCGGCGAGTTAATCCGTGAACGAATCGGTGTCCTTGTGTAATCCTGGTTAAAAACTTCTATGGACTGGAGACTGACAGAAAAAGTAAAAGCAGCGGGCTGAGCCGGGAAGCTGGGTCCGGGAGACCTGGAAACGATAATCTCAGGCCTTACGCCACCGGAGGATGAGCGGGTAATCATACCTCCCGGTGACGACGCAGGGATTTTTATGCTTAAAAAAGGGCTTGCCCTGGTTGAGACCGTGGACATCATAACCCCTCTCGTCAACGACCCCTATACTTTCGGGTCCATAAGTTCGGCAAATTCCCTGAGTGATGTCTATGCTATGGGAGGAACACCTTATACAGCCCTTGCTATAGCGGGCTTTCCTCCCTGCGACTACAGCCCTGAGGTGCTGAAACAGGTTTTAAAGGGTGCCGAGAGCATCCTTGACAGGGCAGGAGTGCAGCTTATGGGAGGACACTGCTTTGAGGACACTGAACTGAAGTTTGGACTCTCGGTTACCGGAACTGTGAATCCTGACAGGATACTCAGAAAGAATCGAGCAAGGGAAGGCGACATACTCATAATTACTAAACCACTTGGCACCGGGATACTCACAACGGCTTTAAAGGGCGGCAAACTAAAAGATAATGACATGGACGAGGCGGTCAGTTGGATGACGACTCTTAATAACCGGGCATCAGAGATCGCTCTACAGGCAGATGCCCATGCATGCACTGACATTACAGGATTTGGATTATTGGGACATGCCTTTAATATGTTACGGGATACTGATATGGATTTTATTTTAAAACTTCAGGATATCCCTGTTATGCACAGGGTGCAGGAGATGATCGACAGGGGTATGGTTGCTGAAGGTGCATACAATAATATGGAATATATGAGGAACAGGATAGAGTTTCAGGACAACATTACCGAAGAAGAGATGCTGTTACTGTTTGATCCACAGACTTCCGGGGGACTGCTTCTGTCAATAGGGGAGGAAGGATTCCGGATCTTCGGGGAAGCAGGTATGTTTGCAAGGGCAATCGGTCACGTAGTTAAGGGGAGTGGAAAGATAAAGGTCAAAAAAGGATGACTACGATTCGTGAGACAGCAACTTGTCGTAGGGATAACTCTTCAGATAATCCAGGAATTCGTCTACTGCATGAGAAAAGACAGAATACTTTTGTGAAACAAGTGAAAAATCCCTCATCATCTTTTCTTCCTTAAAACTGAGCATCTTCAGAGTGCCGAATTTTGCCTCTTTCAGGGCAGCCCATCTTGAGACAATGGAAATACCCATGCCATTTTCAACTGTATGCTTAATAGCCTCTGTGCCACCAAGTATCATGGATATTTTCATGTTCTGAGTGGTTAACCCATGCTTGGTAAAATACTTCTCGATAACCTGCCTGGTACCGGAACCCTCTTCCCTGAATATAAAGGGTTCCTTTGTTATATCAAGAAAGGATATGTCTGCCTTCTTTGACCACGTATGTTGAGGGGGCACGATAAGGCAGAGTTCATCCTTTATGAGTTGCTCCACTGCTATTTTCTGTCTTGTAACATCTCCCTCAACAAGTCCCAGGTCTATATTCCCTGACTTGAGGAGGTCGATAACCCTCTTTGTATTACCGATTTGCAGATGAATTTTTATCTTTGGACGGGTCTTTCTGAAATCTGCTATAACCTTTGGCAGCAGATAATTCCCTATTGTGGTACTTGCCCCCAAGGCAATGCTCCCCTTAACAAGTCCTGTCAAATCCCCCACCTCTTTCTCCGCTGAGGCATAAAGTCCCAGGATATGTTTTGCATACTTATACAGGACCTCTCCAGCAGGGGTAAGGGTAACGGTGTTGCTCGAACGGTCAAAGAGTTTGGTCTCATAAAGCTCTTCAAGGGCCTGTACCTGGAGGCTTACTGCAGGCTGGGTAAGGTGGATAATCTCGGAGGCCTTTGAAAAACTTTTTGTCTCTGCTACTGTGCAGAATACCCGTAGCTTATGATCATCCATTGCCATATGTATAACAGTATAACACAAATACAATTAATAAGTTAATAAGAAACAATAATCGCAAAACAGTGATTGAGGGATAAACAGGAAAAGGGTCCTTATCATAAAAAGAACAGAAGACCGGGCTACCTTGCAGAGCGTACCGCGAGGTAGCCCGGTCTTCTGTAATGTCAACAAAATCTACTACAACAACTATCCCCCAAAATCAATCTTGTAAGCAACATTCACGGTGCTGCCTGAAGGGTCAAGTGCATGGTAGTACTCGACCTCTATATTGCCGGATGATGCCGGGATCCGGTCTCCACATATAATCTCGTCTGTTTCTGCTGTTTCATATTCAATCCTCGTCTCCTGCGTAATGAGGACGGTCACACCTGAAACCGTTATTGAATAAGCATCCGGATCAAAGGTGTATGCCTTAGCCTCCAGCTCAGGCTGCACCACCAGACCTGTAAATTCAGTCACACTCCTGTCAGGCAGGTCACAGACCGCTGCAACGATATCATCATCACCGTCGACCTCAACCCTCACGGCTGCAAACTCTGTACCGTTCCACGTTCCGTAAATCTCAACCTTCATACCAACCTGAAGATCAGAGATACCCGAAATACCGCATATTGCCCTCTCGTCATCGTCATCACAGGTAAACCGGACGGTATCACCGGCCACAACTGTAATGACATTACTGTCGGGAATAAAATCCGCCTTTAGCACGGTCAGGTCGAATCCGCCGGTGGTGAGGGCCTGGACTATCCCCTTGAGCTCATAGTCGTCTTCCTT
>QIJG01000170.1 GCA_003232715.1 Nitrospirota bacterium | reverse complement strand
AGCTCGGGGTGGAAAAGGCGAGCATAAGCGAACTTTTTAAACGCTCTGATTTTATAACGATCCATACACCCCTTACGACAGAGACCACAAATCTTGTTAACCGTGAGACCATACAGACCATGAAGAATGGCGTATATATCATTAACTGCGCAAGGGGCGGAATTGTAAACGAAAAGGACCTCAGTGATGCAATTCAGTCGGGAAAGGTGGGAGGCGCTGCACTGGATGTCTTTGAGAAGGAACCACCTGAGGACCTCAGCCTGATAAAACTCGACCGTATTATATGCACCCCCCATCTCGCAGCATCCACGAGAGAGGCTCAGGAAAACGTGGCTATCGCCATAGCAGAGCAGGTGGTCGAATATCTCCTGAACGGCACCATACGTAATGCCGTAAACTTCCCCTCCATTCCTGCTGATCAGTTGCCGCGGCTCAGGCCTTATATCACATTGGCAGAGGCCCTCGGCAGCTTTGCGGCACAGGTATATGAGGGAGGGATAACAGAGGTAACAGTGGAATTCAGGGGAAAGGCAGGGGAGATCGATACAAAACCCGTTACCATTGCCGCACTTAAAGGGTTGCTTACACCTATCCTGACGGAGACCGTGAATTTTGTTAATGCCCCGCTGATAGCCAGGGAGCGCGGCATAGAGGTAAAGGAGATGAGGAGTCCGGAGTCCGGTAATTTTCATAATATGCTTGTTATCAAGGTAAAGGCCAACGGGAAAGAGAATTCAGTTTATGGCACCCTGTACGGAAAGAAAGAGCCCCGGATCATACGTGTCGACAGTTTTCCTGTGGAGATTATCCCCGAGGGTATTATGCTCTATATTCACAACAAGGACCGTCCGGGAGTAATCGGCAATATCGGGGCACTGCTCGGTAAAAATAACATAAATATTGCCGGGATGCATTTTGGACGTGAATCTGCTGCCGGGATGGCCATATCCGTTGTCAGCGTGGACACTGAAGTGAGTGCCGGTCTGCTTGATGAGATAAGAGAACTCCCCAATATCATATCCGTCAGGCTCATCAGATTGTAATAATGACTGCCCCGCTCTCAGACCGCCCCATGAGCCCCAGAGGATGCATAAACCTCCTGCCCGGATTTGCTGAAAGAAAACGGGTACTTGAGTCCCGGTGTCTTGATGCCATGAGAAAGTGGGGCTACAGGGAGGTAATAACACCGATATTTGAGTATCTTGACGTAATATCCCGTGGTGCCGGAGAGGACCTCACAGAGAGCGGTTACAAACTGACCGACCGCCAGAGTGGCAGGGTCATGATCCTGCGGCCTGATGTTACACCACAGATTGCAAGGATTGCAGGTACAGCGCTTCGCGATATACGCCCTCTGCGCCTCTCTTATTGTCTGAATGTCTTCAGGTACGAAAAAGTGCATGGCGGCAGGCAGAGAGAGAGTTTTCAGTTAGGTGCGGAGCTTATAGGCATAAAGGAGCCGGAGGGAGATGCCGAGATAATATCCCTTTTTACAGATGTGCTCAGGTCGGCTCACCTGAAGGATTACAGGATATCCATGGGGCAGAGAGATTTCCTGAGGGGTTTTTGGGAGCAGGAAAGACTCATTCCCCATATCGAGACACTGAAATCCATTTTTGTCCGTAAAGATACCTCCGGACTTCATGGTCTCCACAAGGCCGGGATACTTACGGAGCAGGAACTGAGACTGTATGAAGAGATAATGTATCTCTACGGAGATGAAGATATTCTCGGGAAGGCGGAAAACCTTGTCGACAATCCTGTTTCAGAGGATGCCCTGAAAAACCTTCAGGAGGTATACGGATTTATGAAGACCCATGGTGTTCACAGGAAGGTCATATTCGACCTCTCGGAAGCCAGAGGGTTTGATTATCATACCGGGGTTTTTTTTGAGGCCTTTATTCCCGAAGAGGGCCTTTTAATCGGGAGTGGCGGGAGGTATGACTCCCTCATCGGCTCTTTTGGCAATGACTCTCCGGCTACAGGGTTTTCCATTGATCTGGGGAGCATACTTGGTGTCTTAAAAAAAGCGGTACCTGCAAGGATCTCGATACTTATCGTTGATCTTACCGCCGGTAAGACCCTGGCGCTGAGGGTTGCAAAAGAGTTGCGGAAAAAGGGTTTTGATGCAGTCAGGGATATTATAAAAAGGCCCTTTGAAAGTTCCTTTGACTACGCAAAACTGAACGAAATCAAGTATGTAATAAAGATTGAAAGAGCAGAGAAGGGGGAAAAGCTGTTATCATTAATATGCACCGGAAAGGACAGTGAGGATTCAGGCCTGCTTGATGAGGTCAGGACAATCATGAAAAGATTCAGTAAATGACAGGAAATCAAATAGCGTAACACTTTTACATAATTCAGTTTCAGGAGGTTTTTTATATGTCCAGAGCAGTTGTTATACTCGGAGCCCAGTGGGGTGACGAAGGAAAAGGAAAGATCGTAGATTCATTAACGGATAAGGCCGATGTAGTTGCACGATTTCAGGGCGGTCATAATGCCGGGCATACAGTGGTTATTAATGATGAGAAATTCGTACTCCATCTTATACCGTCAGGAATTCTGCACAGCGGAAAACTCTGCCTGATAGGGAACGGAGTGGTTATAAACCCTGAGGCACTCATAGAAGAGATGGAAGGGCTGGAGAAACGGGGCGTGAAGTTGAACGGCAGCCTCAGGATAAGCAGGAATGCCCACCTCATAATGCCTTATCATATCGCCATAGAGAGAGAGAAAGAGGCGCTTAAGGGTAACAGGAAGATAGGGACTACAGGCAGGGGCATAGGTCCTGCCTACATGGACAAGATGGCAAGAACCGGGATAAGGGTTACAGATCTTTATTATCCGGCTGTATTCAGAGACAAGCTGCAGGCAAATCTCAAGGATATCAACTACATCCTCAAGAACCTTTACGGGACAGAGACCTTTGATGTTGAAGATATCTATTCCGAATACATGTGCTATGCCGAAAAACTCAAGGAGTATATCGATGATACGGATATCCTTGTCAACAGGGCGCTTGATGAGGGGGGTAATGTCCTCTTTGAAGGGGCGCAGGGGACACTGCTTGATATAGATCACGGGACATATCCCTATGTGACCTCATCTTCGGCAACTGCAGGAGGCGCCTGCACCGGACTGGGGGTGGGTCCAACACGTATAGATGTCGTGCTCGGCGTGGCAAAGGCCTATACAACAAGGGTGGGTGGAGGACCTTTCACCACAGAAATACACGATGCCCTTGGTGAGGAGATAAGAGAACAGGGAGGTGAGTTCGGGGCTACCACCGGAAGGCCAAGAAGGTGTGGATGGCTGGACATGGTTGTTCTGAGGCATGCTGTGAGGGTTAATGGACTCACTGGTCTTGTGCTCACAAAACTTGATATTCTCGACGGCTTTGATACGATCAAGGTCTGCTTCGGTTATCGCTATAAGGGGAAAACCCTTGAAGAGTTTCCGAGCGAACTGCCGGTAATCGAGGAGTGCGAACCCATCTACAGGGAATTTAAGGGATGGAATGAATCGACTCTCGGTGTCACGGAATTTGTTGAATTACCGGAAAATGCCCGTGCTTATATAAAAATGATTGAGGAAACCCTCGGTATAAACATTGACATAATCTCTACAGGCCAGAAGAGAGAGGATATTATAAAACTTAAAGAACACTTCAACTAATGTCGAAAAGGAGACATAAACGGTATACAAAACGTATTGAGACCGAGTTCAGTTCCGGAGACATGATCTTCAGAGGCATATCCTCCGACCTCTCAGAGAAGGGATTGTTTATCAGGACCCAGCATGGTTTCGTCCCCGGGGCAGTGATTAATATACAACTTATACTTCCTGATGGTTCCACTTCACAACTGAAGGGGGTGGTGAGGCGGACTGTAAAGATCCATTTACATCTGGTGAAAAACGGCATGGGGATAGAGATTATTGAAAGTGACAATAATTATGTAAGGTTCGTCAGGGAAGAGCTCATCGGTATACCTTTCAACACCTCAAAGCCATCAGATGTCCCGGAAGTTAAAACTGAAGCCCGTACCGGAGAGGCTTCGGAAGAGGAGATTATCATCCTGGACTGTCCTGACTGCGGGATAAAGAACAGTGTCAAGGCTTCAGCTCTTTCTCTGCAACCAAGATGCGGAAAATGTGGAAGCTCTTTAACCTGATCTTTCCTTCAAGGTGTCCTTCCTGTAACAGATTCACAGACAGTCTGAAACACGCCCCCTTCTGCACTGACTGCTGGCAATCATTAACTCATAACCCTGATATAAAAAGATGCCGGACCTGTGGCATTGCGCTTCCCTCAGATTACTCATTCAAGTGTATAACCTGCATTAAAGAGAGGCCTTACTACAAAAAGGTATACGTCTTTGGGGACTATGATGGAGCACTGAAGACAGCAATCAATCTCCTGAAGTTTGAAAAGGTTCGAAGACTCTCCATCCCGCTGGGGGAACTCCTCGCTTCTCTTTCGTTACCGCCTGTGGATGTATTCCTGCCTGTCCCCCTGAGTAAGGAGAGGCTGATTTTGAGGGGTTTTAATCAAAGCCATCTCCTGTGCCATATTCTCTCCAGGGAATTCTCGATTCCCATGGAACCAAACATCCTCGTTAAGCCCGGAGACATACAGCCTCAGAGCCTCCTCTCAAGGGCAAAACGTCTCAAAAATCCAAAAGGTGCCTTCTCGGTTATCATGTCCGACAGGAAACTTCTGCCCGACCGTGTTTTTATTGTTGATGACGTAATGACGACCGGTGCCACTATTAATGAATGCGCAAGGGTTCTCCTCCGTGCAGGCGTAAAAGAGGTCTATGGAGCCGTCCTTGCACGGACAAAATCCGAATAACCCAGGGCACATATCACCCGGATTCGACAGTCAAGGTAGTAATCTCCCCGGCATGGAGACCCTCGGGAGCACACAGAAGCCTGTGATTGAAACCGGTTCAGAATTCATTGATCAGATAATAAAAACTCTTTCGATTACGCAAACAAAACTCGCTATATTTCCACAGCATTGAGCTTCTTCTCAAACTCCTTTGTTGTACTGTCAAGATCGCTATGCAGGGATTCCAGTGCAGAGAAGAGTGATTCAATTTCCGACTTTGAGTCATGAAGGGCCTTTGAAAGTCTCCCGATGGTTTCAGCGTTACCTGCAACAGAGGCTTTTATAACTTTTATAAGGTCATCGTGATCCTGATCTGCCTTTTCTTCCAGCCTTATTATCTCACTTTCGATCTCGTCAATCTTCCTCTGCAGTGCTCCCAGGGTCCTCGACCTTTCATTAATTAATCCGGCCCGGATACGCCGCAGGTGTTTTCTGTTTCCGGATGGTCTTGCACGACCGCTCACAGGAGCCCTGAACCGGACGGCAGTCTCTTCATTTTTCCATCCCACACGGTCCAGGAATTCCTGGTATGTCCCTTCAAAAAGGGTCACCTTTCCGTCATCAAAGACAATAAGCCGTGTTGCCAGCTCATGGAGTATCATCTCACTGTGTGTAACTATGACAACAGCGCCCCTGAAGTCGTCAATTGCCACTCCATATCAAGGTGGTTGGTGGGCTCATCCAGCAGCAGCATATTGGCCGGAGTGACAAGCAGTTTACCGAGCAGGACCCGGCTCTTTTCTCCTCCGGAAAGGACACCCACTTTTTTCAGGGCATGGTCCCCGGGAAACATCATGGCCCCGCATATACGACGGGCTACGCCCCTGTGATGCTCCGGGTGCACATCCATTATCTCTTCTTCCACGGTTTTCCGGAGATCCAAACGGTTTATATTTGTCTGGCCGAAATATGCAAGCTTCAGGTCCCGGGGACAATGGATAGTTCCACCCACAGGTGAAAGCTCCCCGGCAAGTAGATTAAGAAGCGTTGTCTTGCCCTTTCCGTTTTTACCTATAATGGCAATACGGTCCTTTTTCCCAACATAAAAGCTTAAGCCCTCTATCAGCAGAGGCCCCTCAGACTCAAACCCGAAAGAGAGGTCTTTTACTTCCATCAATTGCCTGCCTGTAAAAGGCGCTGAATTAAAAGTGAAGACAAGTTTTTTCAGGGCCTTTACCCTTGACTGAACCGCCCTGGCCTTGGTTGCCTTTGCCCTGAAGCGGTTTATGAACTGCTCGGTCTCCTTACGCTTTTTCTCGTCGTTTGTCCTCGTCTTTTCATAAACCTCTTCTTCCAGGAGTAACTGCTGGTACAGTTTTTCAGTGGAGCCCGGAACCTTTCGTATCCTGCAACGGTGTATGGCCATGGTATGCGTGGTAACGCTGTCCATGAAGTTGCGGTCATGAGTGATTATAATCAGCTCTTTTTGCCAACCCCTCAGGAATCGGGCAAGCCAGCGCATGGAGACAATATCAAGGTAATTCGTGGGCTCGTCAAGGAGAAGGATGTTTGGATCAGAGACCAGCACCTTTGCAAGGTTAAGCCGCACCTGGTATCCTCCCGACAGCTCCATTGGAGGGAGGTCCAGGTCATCCCTGAGAAACCCGAGCCCCATGAGGATGGTTTCCGCCTTGTAAGTCTCATCCACACCGTCTTCATGATCAGGGAGGCTCAGGCATACCTCTTTCAGCACCGTATTTTCCTTAAAACTGATGTGCTGCGATAGATGTCCTGTCCTGTAACCGGAGGGGATGTTGATGGTCCCCGAATCAGGATGCTCCTGCCCGAGTATCATCTTCAAAAGCGTGGTCTTGCCATGACCGTTTCTCCCGACGAATCCCACACGTTCACCGGGATTGATCGTAAAAGAGACATTGTCAAAGACAACCTGTTGTCCGTATGATTTATCCAAGCCTTTAACCTGGATCATAAATTAAACCTCATTCTGAAAGGGCCTCGGCCTCCAGGGCCTTTTTATGGAGACTCTCATTACCTGAGACGAGTAAAGGGGTAGATTTTTTTATTGAAAGCTCAACCCCGTCAATATCCTCGCCCCTTGTATCGGTTATTATGCCGCCTGCCTCCCTCACAAGAAGCAGCCCTCCTGCAAAATCAAAGCTCCTTGAAGGCGAGGGGTTTGCATAAATACTCACAGCGCCTGATGCAACAAAGGCGAGGTCAAGGGCGGTGGAACCAAAACACCGGGTCCTGTTTGAAAGAGAGAGAAGCGGCAGAATCCCCGGGATGTCCCTCCCCGGATTCTGTGTTTCATAAACAACCACCCTGACTTTATCATCTGTCTGGGCCCTTAGTCTCTGCCCGTTCCAGTAAGCCCCCCTCCCCTTCTCAGCCCAGAACTCATCACCACTAAGAAGATTAATTATATAGGAGAGGTATATCTCCTTCACTGTCTCCCCTGCTGCAACAGCTATAGAGGTGCAGAACAGAGGAAGACCTGAGACAGCATTTTTACTGCCGTCAATCGGGTCTATCAGGACCCTGTCACCACCTTCGCCAATATTCAGCACACCCATCTCTTCAGAAACTATAGTCAACGGTCTCCTGAGCTCTTTCAGGGCTGAGACCACCGTATCCTCAGCAACCCTGTCAATCTGAAAGGTCTTGTCCCCGGAAGCCCCCACCTCAAGGGGCTCTCGGACAGTGGAAGAAAACCTCAGCTGAGGGATAACAGCCCTGAGCCTCGCCCCTATCTCCCTTAAATATTCTATTCCCAATATCTCTGTCATGGCTTATAATCTCTGCAATACAAACAACACACAGCATTTATTTTACACAAATAATCTATATAGAAACCATGAGGATATCTCTTACAGGGAAATACATAACATCAACAGGTTCTGCCTTGAGCTCGCAAAGGGGAAATCCAGGGTCTGCTAACCCGTCCTCTTAAACATCCTCTTTAAGTCCTCAAGGCTCATGTGAATCCTTGTCGGCCTCCCATGTGGGCAGTGTTCAGGGTCTTCCGCCGCTGAAAGGTCATTCAGGAGCCGGGAAATCTCATCGTGGCTCAGCATCACGGCGCCCCTGACAGAGCTGTGGCATGCAAGCCGCTTTGCAATCCTGTCCCTTATATCCTCAACCGGGGAGCCGGCAGTGGATTCAATCAGGCAGAAGGCAATATCAGACAGGATTCCCGCCATATCAACATCAAAGAGGAACCGGGGGACCGCCCTCACCATAAGTGTATTATGCCCGAAGTCCTCCGCCTCTATCCCCATCTCCCTTATCTCGTCAAGACGGTGGAGAAGCACCTTGTATTCCCTTGCCGGCAGCCTCACCTGCTTTGGGAACAGCATGTATGTCACATCAAGGCCGACACCCTCGCGCAGCCGCTCATAAAGTATCCTCTCATGGGCGGCATGGTGGTCTATGAGTGTTATACCCCGGCCATCGGTATAGGCAACGAATACATCACCAAGATAGATATAATTGAAATCATTACCGTATTTTAATAGCGACTCTGCAACAGGGGGGGCCTCGGGGGTTGAGGGTTGCGGGTTGCGGGCTGCAGCACGGGAGTTGCGGGTTGCGGGTTGCAAGCCATCGGGTGTATCGTCAGTCTCAAACCCGTAAGCTGTAACCTCCTCCCCGGAACCTGTCAAGGCTCCCCTGACAACATTGTAAACCGACCTGTAAACTGCCTCCTTATCACTGAAACGGACCTCCCTCTTTGCAGGATGGACATTAAAATCCACCTCAGAGGGCGCTACATCAAGGTAGATAAAGAATATGGGGTGCCTGTCCCTTGGAAGAAAAGCATCATAGGCGCTGTAGACGGCATGTCTTAAAGAGGCATCCCTGATTGGTCTGCGGTTCACAAAGATATACTGGTTGGCCCTTGATGAGCGGAAGTTTCCCTCCACTGATATCAGGGCTCTGAGCTTACTCTCCCTCGCCTCCCTGAGTCCCCCTGAAAACTCATCACCATATACCTGGAGCACCCTCTCTCTCATGCCAATAGCCACAGGAAGCCTGAGGGTCTCTGCCCTGTCTATCGTAAGTGAGAATGCCACATCCGGGTGAGACAGTCCCGCCACGGTAACTGTCTCTACGATATGGTATACCTCCGTCCTTTGGCTCTTCAGGAACTTCTTTCTTGCCGGTGTGTTAAAGAAGAGGTCATTGACCTCAATGGTCGTCCCGCTGTGGGCAACCTCTTTGACCTCCCTCAGTTTCCCTCCGTGAATCTCCGCAGAGACCCCGAGGGTTGAGCCTGAAGGGGCAGTCAGTATCTTCAGCCTTGAGACAGAGGCAATGGATGAAAGCGCCTCACCCCGGAAACCGAGTGTCCTGATATCAAAAAGGTCTTCCTCTGTACTTATCTTGCTTGTGGCATGTGGATAAAAACAGATGAGGGCATCCTCCCGCTCCATGCCCCTGCCGTTGTCGGAGATACGGATAAGACGCCTGCCGCCATTGAGTATGTCAACCCCGACCTCCGTGGCCCCTGCATCAATGGAGTTCTC
>QIJG01000297.1 GCA_003232715.1 Nitrospirota bacterium | reverse complement strand
CATTAAACAGGGCAATCGCAGCATAGTCGGCATAAATCAATCCCCTTGCTGCATCAAGTATCGTCCTGAGTGTATCATCAAGGGACATGGACTCATTAAGCGCAACGGCAGCCCTGTGAAGTATCTCTGTCTTTAAACGCTGTTCCTTCTCTGAGTCAAATGACCCGTTTATCGCATCCACGAGAAAGTCAAACTCCGTCACTCCCGTATACTCAAGGGGTTGACCCTCCCTCAGTTTCCGAATAAGTCTGTCGAGAGGCACCTTCAGGTTCCTGTTCACTACAGCCATTATTCCGATAATGAACAAAACGGCAGCAAAACTTATACCTGATATCATTACGTTATTAGCAGCCTCAACAGAACCCGGCATCACGGGTGAACTAACCAGAACTACCTCCCATCTCCACGGATGATAAACGAATCGATAGCCATAAGCTCTCATATCGTTAACTCTGGTTTTCACAAGCTTGTCCCTCTCCTTGATCCCCTTTGCTACGGATATGTCACCTTTACTTAAAACGGGAATGCCATCGTGAAATATCGCATATGTGATACCTTCGTTATTTTGATGTTCTTTTATCAACTTTATGGCATCATCCATATTCTTCGATGATTTGATAATTGACTCGATTTGCAATTGATGGAGTTCGAAGAAGGTGCTGAAATATTCCCTGGAGACCCGGTTAACCGTTGAAATTGAAACAGCAATAATGAAGACAATGATTAGTAAAAGGAAAAAAAGGATGGGTACGCGTATTTTAGAACTTATACTTCCATTTTTCATGACCTGCACCTAACTGACTGAAAATTCATATAATTCAACCTCTATTGCAAAAAACACCGGTTTGTAATTTAAGTCTAAATTGGTAATTTGCACCTATTTTCATCTTACCATAACCCCACCTCTTTGAAGATACAGACACAGACAACCTAACCGGAATAGAGTGCAGCCATCTCCTCCGTGTACACCCCGTCCCTTTCATATATAAAGAGAGGGTTTTCCACTTTTAATTCTACCCCTCCGCCCTTGACTGCCTCAATGAGGACCATTGTAGCCTCTGAGTTATCGTCGGGATGGACGAACCTGACCCTCTTTGGCTCAAGCAGAAGCCCTTTCATTGCGTAAATTACTTCACTGAACCGGCACGGGTGATAAACCATAAAAAACCTTCCCCTGTTTTTTAAAAGCGCTACAGAGGTCCTGATCAGGTCTGTCAGGGTTAACTTGATCTCGTGCCTCGCTATCGCCCTTTCACCGTAAGGACTTATCCTGCCGGTACCGGGCTTTCTAAAGGGCGGATTTGATACAACGGCATCAAATCCCTCTATAAGGTCGGAATATCCATCGCAAATGACACATGATGCATCAGCCTTCAGCACCTGAACCCTCTGTTGGAGCTGATTGAGCTCTACATTCCTTTGTGCAAGAGCGGAAAGCCCCTCCTGAACCTCAAACAACAGGACCTCTGTCCACGGGTATCTCATTGCAAGAATAAGCCCCACCACACCTGAGCCCGCACCAAGGTCAACCACTCTCCTGATTCCTTTGGAACATTTTGCAAACCCGGCAAGCAAGACGGAATCAATGGAGAACCTGTAGCCCTCTATCCGCTGATATAGCCTGACGCCACAAATACTGTCGAGGGTAAGGTTATCCACTGCAAAACCCCCTGCCACCAAGGTAAAGGTGGACATAACCGCCAAGGGTGTTTAAGTATCTGTAACCCCCACAGGTCTCAATCCCCGGGGGATGGGCAACCCTGTATATACGCTCGATATTTTCAGGCATAGGATCAATGTCTGAATAGTGGAACTCGTGTCCCCTCAGCCTGGCACCCTTCTGCCCTACGATGGAATCCTCTGACAGAAAAATCTCCCTGTAGCCAAGCCTCATTCGCTTCTTCCTCATCGTGGCCCTTGTTGGAAAGACCCCGGCCATTGGATAAAAAATATCCTCAAAGTCGCGGATACCCTCAGTAAGATACATGAACCCGCCACACTCGGCATAGGTACTCCCACCGGAAAGGCACCACTGCCTTACAGCCTTCCTCATCGAGGAATTCCCTGAAAGACTCTCAGCATAAAGTTCAGGATACCCGCCTCCAAGATAGAGAATATTAATCTCTTCAGGAAGTGTCTTATCACTGAGTGGACTGAAAAAGACAAGCTCGGCTCCCTGAGCCCTGAGTGTCTCCAGAAAATCCTCGTAATAAAAAGAGAACGCCCTGTCTCTTGCAATGGCAATCCTCCCGGCATTATACGATTCCTTTACCTCTATGCCCCTCCTGCCGGTTTCGGATATTTTATAGTCAACAAGGGTGAGGAGTTTATCCAGGTCCAGATTTCTTTCAATGAAGGCGGCAAGCCTCTCTATCTCTGATTTTTTCAGCGGAATTTCGTCTGCAGTATAAAGTCCCAGGTGCCTCCGGGGAATTGCTATTGCTTCCTCGGAGGGGAGAAACCCGATTATCTCTACGTCTTTCACACTCTCCATACCTCTCGTTATCAGCTCCCTGTGCCTCTGGCTGGATACCCTGTTAAAAATGACCCCTGCAATCCTGATGCCCTGATGATAATCCCTGAACCCCTTCACCACAGCCCCTGCTGACTCAGCCATAGAACGGGCATCCACTACCAATATAACAGGAAGCCCGAGGACCTCTGAAACCGCTGCAGAAGAGCTTGAGCCACCATCATAGAGTCCCATTACTCCCTCAACAACGGCAACATCCGTATCAGCGCATTTCTTCGCAAAGAGGCCCCTGACATAATCGTCTCCAGCCATCCAGATATCGAGGTTATAGGATTTACTGCCGCTAACAAGGCCATGCAGTCCCGGGTCTATAAAGTCCGGGCCCACTTTAAAGGGCTGTACTGAAAACCCCCTCTTCATCAGGGCAGCCATCACCCCGATAGATACCGTGGTCTTGCCTGCACCGCTGTGTGCAGCACCAATCAGAAATGCCTGCATCATCCCCCCTGCCTTCGGGCAGCTTAAATGCTCGGATCTGCGCCAAACCATCCCCTTACTGCAAATAATTATAGCAAAACACCAGCTTTAAACTCCCGGGGCAATTCTGAAATTATCACCATAAAGTTACCACCCTAAAGTTACCACTTGACATATTCTGTTTTTTTTGTGTATATTCCAATCAGTAAGAGGGAAATGAGTTTACTTTATGAGTGTTAATCGTTCCATATATCATAAACGCGATCGTCAATTCAGTTGTAAGCATGTGACAATTCTGACAGAATCAAAATCTGTTAAAAATGTCCGGTCATTCTTTACTGATTGGCATAAGTTTTGTTTAATAAATTTATGCCGGTGAGAAAATAATTCAATGAAAGGAGGTGAGATTAGGTGAAGAAACTACTTATGTTAGCGATTATTCTGACTTTTGCACTTGCCTTTATTGGAACTTCCATGGCTGTTCCCCCAGGCAAGACGATTGTATTTACTAAAAGTCCGATGGGCAAGGTTACCTTCTCCGGCAAAATACATGCTGATGCCGGCTTGAAATGCACTGACTGCCATCCGAAGATCTTCAAGATGAAAAAGGGTGCGGACAAGATAACCATGCAAGCCATTTTTGCCGGTAAGTTCTGTGGAGCCTGCCATAATGGCAAAATTGCATTTAATGCAAAAACCAGTTGTATGAAATGCCACAAAAAGTAGCAATAAGACCACACTAAAACAGGAGAGGACTCCTGAATCAGGAGCCCTCTCCTGTTTTATTTTTAAAAAGCCCTATCTCCCTAAACTACAGTTAACCACTCCTTGTATCGTCTGTTCTCTCCCCTTACGATACTGAAAAATATACCCTGAAGACTCTTTGTGATTCCTCCCGGTTTACCATCGCCTAAAGACCTTCCATCGAGCTCCCTTATCGGGGTTACTTCTGCAGCCGTTCCGGTAAAAAAGGCTTCGTCGGAAACATACACCTCATCCCTTGTAAAACGTTCTTCAACAATCCCGATACCCTCGTCTCCGGCAATGGTTATCATGCTGTTTCTTGTTATCCCCTCAAGGATAGAAGTAAGGGGTGTGGTTTTTAAACGGCCACCTCTCGCAATAAATATGTTTTCACCGCTTCCCTCCGAGACAAAGCCTTCGGTATCAAGCAAGAGCGCCTCGTCACAGCCACAAGAGAGTGCCTCTTTTTTGGCCATCTGAGAATTGACGTAATAACCACATACCTTGCCGTGTGACATATTTGAATTGACGTGGTTCCTTATAAAGGAAGATGTCTTTACTTTTATACCATTTTCCAGACCTTCATCCCCGAGATAAGTACCCCATGGCCATACGGCAATAGAGACCCTGACAGGATTGCCCTTTGGATAAAGTCCCATGGCTCCATAGCCGATATAAACAAGGGGTCTGATATAACACTCTTTTATCCCATTGACCTCTACGGTCTTTATAATGGCCTTCTCAATCTGATCTTCCGTGTAGGGAATATCGAGAAGAAAGATTTTCGCTGATTTAAAAAGCCTGTCAACGTGCTCCTTAAGCCTGAATATGGCAGGCCCCTCTGCTGTCTCATAGCACCTTATGCCCTCAAAGACACCAAGGCCGTAATGCATTGTATGTGTAAGGACATGAACCTTAGCATCATCCCATGCAACCAGTTCTCCATCCATCCATATCTTTTCAGTCTTGTCAATCATGTTGTATATTTAGTGTCTGTGTATAAATTACAGTAATTTGTCATTCCCGCAAGTGAAGCGAGTCGGGAATCTTTCTTAAATAATGATTCCGGACAAGCCGGAATGACAGAAAACAGCAACGGTTCGATTTTATACACAGACTCTATTTAAACAGTAACGTGTAAAAACTGTCAATATTATTTTCATTACATAGTGTCTGTGTACAGTAATTTGTCATTCCCGCAAGTGAAGCGAGTCCGGAATCCTTCTTAAATAACGATTCCGGACAAGCCGGAATGACAGAAAACAGCAACGGTTCGATTTTATACACAGACTCTACATAGACTCAAAACAGGCGGTGACGTTATTCGGCCAGGAAGCCCGTATCGTGAGGCATCCGACGGTAACGTCAAAAACACGAATAAGGTAATCCCGCAAAAATGCGGAAAAACCGGCATCGTTACCGTATAATGATAACTATGAACGGAATTAGAGACTGATGATTTTTAACGGAAAAAAGATAGAGTCTATCCTCAGGGAACGTTTTATTGATGGCAATATGGTACTGCTTTTGCACCGCGGGCCCGAGACGTTTGAGACTATTTTCAGGTACCTGGAGAAGGCCTCCGATATCATATGTCTTGAGTTCTATATCTACCGCAATGATGAAACCGGGGAGAGGCTTGCTGAAATACTCAGGAGAAAGGCATCTGAAGGTGTCAATGTTTACGTCCTCTATGACCACTTCGGCTCATTCGGCACACCACGTGTCTTCTGGAAAGAACTGGCAAGGGCAGGCATCAAGGTCAGGGCCTCTCATCCCTTTACCTGGAAGGCACCGGGAACCTATCTCAGGCGGGACCACAAAAAACTCATTATTATAGATGGAGAGGTTGCCTTTACAGGTGGACTCAATATAGCAAACGAATACAGCGGATTTCACCTCCTTCACCATCCCGTTAAACTAAAAGGCCGGAAACTCTACGCATGGAGAGACACCGGAGTCCTCTTAAACGGGCCTGTTGCAATGGTGCTCTTTGACTACTTCAGAAAGGCCTGGCGGCTATGGACAGGTGAAGAGATTATTCTCAGAAAAGATCCCCCTTTTTATCCGGATGGCTTCCCCGTAATCCCCATATTCGCCTCCTCAGCGCGCGGCCGGAGACGTATGAGAAAACTGCTATACCGGAGTATAGAAAATTCACAAACAGGTATTCACCTTACAACAGCCTATTTCACACCAAGCCTGAGGATGTTGAGTATTCTCGCAAAGGCCGTTGCCAGGGGGGTAAGGGTCAGACTTCTTCTCCCCGGAAGCAGTGACGTCCTGGCGGCACATTATGCCGCCAGGGCCTCGTTTACAAAACTTCTCAGGCATGGGGTTGAGATATACACCTACTCAGGGACAATCCTGCATCTCTTTGACAGCGTATGGTCTATAATCGGTTCCGCCAACCTTGATTTTCAGTCCCTGAGGAAAAATGACGAGGGAAATGTGGGAATACTCGATAAGAGCTTCGGTAAGGAAATGTTGAGTATCTTTGAGATGGACATTCTGATGTCTGAAAAGATAGAGCTGGATGAATGGCTCAAACGCCCGTTCTGTGAAAAGATAAAAGAAAGATTCTTTGCCACCTTCAGAAAACGGCTTTAACTTTAAAACTATTAAAAACACCCCGATTGCAACCCGGAACTGTACATTTTAAAGCCAAGGAAGTTTATAATACAAGTTGTCCTGTATTCGAATCAGTTAATGAACTGTTTCTGTAACAGGTGGTTGAAAATAAATAGCGGAGCAATTAATGATACTGAGAACTTCTGTTTTATTGCTGATTCTTTTAGTATTTCCACATGTTTCCATTGCTGAACAGGGCAAGGTTACCCTGCGTTACAGCCTGCAGGATGAGATGGTACGGATAGTTCTGCAGTCAGAAAAGAAAGAGATGATCCGGAAAGCAAAAGTACATTCCTCTTATACACTTGTAAGAGTTGATTTTCCTGATGATTTCAAGCTCTCCGCACCACAGACAACAGGGAGTTTCGAATATACGAGAAGAGGAAAAAACCTCTTTCTCAATATCAGGGGATTGAAATGGATAAAACTCCTAAGGCTGAACTCTCCCCCACGGCTCGTAATAGATGCCTACCTGAAAAGCGGTATTGACAAGAAACCTCCTGACCGGAAGACACCCCCTGAAATCAAGGGCCTGTTACCGGTTCTCCCTGTCCCTGAGAATAAGGCAGAGGGCACAATAGAAAAGCTCATCTCAACAATCGTGTTAGACCCCGGACATGGGGGTTATGACCTCGGAATTTATACCCGGAGCTATAGTGAAAAGTCCATTGATCTTAAAGTTGCAAAATCTCTCAGGTATAAACTGCGAAAAAAACGGAAAAAGGTCTTTCTGACAAGGAGATATGACAGATATAAATCGTTGATGGCGCGAATCCTCTACGCAAGGAAAAAATCCCCTGACCTTATCTTATCGCTCCACATGAGCTCATCAAATCATGTAGCAATCTATACCTGTCCCCCGAAACAGCTACATGGGGCAGAACGTTACTTACTCAGCAATGCTCAGACCGTCCATGTTGATGAAAGCAGGCTTATTGCAGGAAAGATCAGTTCCGCAATCATGCAGGACCTGAACATCGGCGTCTTCTTCAGAGAACTGGACATTCCAATCCTCTCTTATGCCGATTCTCCTGCCATCCTGATCGAGTTGCCGAACGCTGAATTCTTTGATTACAGCGGAAAGAATATTGAACTACTCGTAAACTCAATAATGGAGGGACTGCTTGCTTATGAAAAAGGGTAACCTCCTGATAATACTGCTCATCCTCGTCTCCCTGGCCGGCATTGGTTTTGGCGTCTTTTATCTCTATTTTTACGAGCCTGAGTCAGGACCTGTTCCTGCCAGAGAGGACATTAACGAGAACATATTAAAAGACTATACAACTCTGAAGATATACTATCCCGCCGGTACCAGACTCGAACTTAAAGAGAAGAAGGTGCCGGGAATTTTGTCACCAATAAAAATGGCGGATATTCTTATAAAGGAATATCTGAATCTTTCCGGTGAATCCAACACTTCTATCCTGCCCGAGGGTACCAGGTTGAATAATATCTTTATAAGTAGTGACGGCATTGTTTACCTGGACTTTAATCAGGAATTTTCAAGGAATTTCCAGGGGGATGTACTCGATGAATATATGCTACTGAAGAGCATTTTTAATACAATGCTGAGCAACCTCGACATAAAAGATGTAATGATACTCATTAATGGTAAAGAGGCGGAAACTCTCGGTGGACACTTTATGATAAACCAGCCTCTAAAGAGAATCGTAACCCGGGAGATAAGAGTTGAGGAATAATCAGTCAGGGAATTGTGAAAGGGCTCGACACAACGGTTTTGCAGAAAATCCTGTTGGTATATTCGATTCAGGCATAGGCGGACTTACAGTCCTGAGGGAAATATTGAACCTGATGCCCCGGGAGAATATGATTTATAGGTGACACTGCAAGGGTACCTTACGGCATACGTTCCTCTGAGACGGTAACGAAATATGCCATAGAGAATACGGAATTCCTTCTCGGCAAAAAAATTAAACTCATAGTGGTGGCATGCAACACGGTTTCAGCCATAAGTCTCGACATCTTAAAAAAAAAGACAGAGGTCCCGGTTATCGGGGTTTTGCTCCCCGGCGCTGAGGCAGCCATAAGGAGTACGAGGAATAAAAGGATTGGAGTCATAGGGACTGAGACAACCATTCACAGCAGTGCATACCACAGGGCCATTACATCGCTTGACCCCGAAGTGGAAGTCATAGGTGTACCATGTCCGCTCTTTGTGCCCCTTGTAGAGGAGGGCCGGACTGATGGAGAAGTTGCCCTCAAGGTAGCAACCGGATATCTTAACGGGCTTAAAGAGAGCAACATAGACACGCTTGTTCTTGGGTGCACTCATTATCCCCTTTTGAAGGGAATAATAACCGCGGTGATGGGAGACGGGATAACACTTGTTGATTCTGCTGTTGAGACAGCAAGGGTTGTAGGTGATATTTTAAAAGGAGAGGGGCTCTTAAGAAGAGACAACGCCTCGCCAGAAAGGAAATTCTTTGTAACCGATACTCCCGACAGGTTTCGGAAGGTGGGAGAGAGGTTTCTTGGGCATGAGATAGAACATATTGAAAAGGTTGAGATACCGGGGATTTAAAGATTGGAGGATTGGAGGATTGATTTAGATCAAAAGGAGGAAGGATGAGGAAGGATGGACGCAGGAAGGACGAACTGAGACCCGTAAAGGTTACAAGACATTTTATCAAACATGCCGAGGGGTCGGTATTAATTGAGGTTGGACAGACCAGGGTAATATGTACTGCATCCATAGAGGAGAGGGTACCGCCGTTTCTGAGAGATCAGGGCCGGGGGTGGGTAACGGCAGAATACGCAATGATTCCAAGGTCAACTTCCACAAGGACTACAAGGGAGGCGGCAACAGGAAAGATCGGTGGCAGGACTCATGAGATTCAAAGGCTTATAGGCAGGAGTTTGCGGGCAGTGGTAGACCTTGAGGGCCTTGGTGAAAGGACTGTATGGATTGATTGTGATGTCATTCAGGCCGACGGCGGTACAAGGACGGCCTCAATTACCGGCGCGTATATCGCCCTCGTAAATGCCATGCGATATGCTGTAAGGAATGGGATTATTGAAAGAAATCCGGTAAAGGATTACCTCGCTGCCGTCAGTGTCGGGGTAGTAGATGGGGAGCCAATGCTGGATCTCTGTTATGAAGAGGATTTTAAGGCAGAGGTGGATATGAATATCGTCATGACAGGCAGTGGCAAGTACGTCGAGGTTCAGGGTACTGCTGAGGGTGAACCCTTCGAAAGAGAGACCCTTGGCAGACTTCTCACACTTGCAGAAACAGGGATTAAAGAGATTATCGGGATACAGGAAGGTGCACTTGATGAAGATGCTTTTAGCTACTAAAAATCCGGGAAAAATCAGGGAGATGAACCGGATATTCAGCAATATCGGCGTAGAATTTATTGGGCTGGATACACTGGAAGATCTCCCCGAAGTCATGGAAGATGGCCGAACCTATCACGAAAATGCCATGAAGAAGGCAATGACCTTCTTCAATCCGGCATCCATGCCGACACTTGCCGAGGATTCAGGGCTTGAGGTGG
>QIJG01000060.1 GCA_003232715.1 Nitrospirota bacterium | reverse complement strand
ATTCAGCATGACACATTGTACTGTTTTGTGCCTTTCTCAACAGCCTGTCAAGGGCAAAAACCCAAGGCTTACCAAAAGCTTATAGCTAAAGACAGCCTCCGCCTGAATTTTTCGCTCTGCCCTCTGCCCTTTGCTCTATTGCAAATAGAGACTTAATCGCTTATTATATGGTGGTAGAGACCTCTGTCGATTGTTCCTTAAATATCTTAATAAACTGAAAATGCTGAGGAGTATTGATGGATATAATTCAACAGTTAGAAGCCATCTTCGACAGTTGCAAAATAAATATGCTGATATTATTAACCACACAATAACTGAAAGGAGGTGAACCGGATTGAATACAGTCTTTGATGTCAGAATTTTCAAGGCGGGTTTTGGCTGAGGAAACGTTAAAAGCCTGGTCGAGGTTTTCCGGCTGATGGGACTGTTCTATCTGTTGTTCACGCTCTTTAATTACTCACAGAACTTCTGATTTCCTCACATCTATTCTTCTCATCATATATCTTCTGTCAGCCGGCAAAAAACGTATCTCAATTACAAACATAACGCCGGGAACTTATCTTTTGTTCCTTGCAACACAACTCAAACGGTTGAGGGGTATGAACCCGGCTGTTACTCATGGTCTGCAAAACCATAGTCAGAGCTGATAAAAACGCCCTGGTGGGTTCGATTCCCACTACTCCTCTCCATACAAAAAAATGAAAGAAAAAGGAGATATAAATGAAAAGAAAAATAAGTATCCTGGTAATTCTTCTTTTACTGGTATCAGGTTTATCATATGCAAAGGATAGACAGGGTAGAGTAACATTTAAAATAAACTTAAACGCTGCGAAGGGTTCAAAGAATGCAAAATTGTGGCTTCCATATCCACTTTCAGATGAACATCAGAGGATTGAAAACTTGACAATTAAGGGCAACTTTGATAACTCATCGGTATATCGTGAGCAAAAAAGTGGAGCTATCTATCTCTTTAGCGAATGGCAGGGTGTTTCGGACAGTAAAAGACTGGAGATGAGTTTTACTGTGAAGGCTGAAGAGAGAAGTGTAAAGGATTTAAGAGATACAAATGACCCTGTGCCGGAAGCAGTAAAGAAATATCTTAAATCGAACCGGTGGATACCAACAGATGGTAAGATAAAAGAACTTGCTAACAAAATAACAAAAGACAAAAAAGGTATCCTTGAGAAATCCAGAGCAGTCTATGCTTGGGTTGTTGAAAATACACATAGAGATCCGGGAGTAAAAGGATGCGGACTTGGCATAGTTGAACAGATGCTGATTAAGCGGGGTGGGAAATGTGTTGATATAAGTTCAATATATATTGCACTTGCAAGGGCTGCCGGTGTCCCTGCAAGGGAGGTGTTTGGTATCAGGCTCGGTAGAAAAGCCGAACAGGACATTACAGGGAGTTATCATTGCTGGGCAGAGTTCTTTCTGCCGGGGACCGGCTGGATACCGGTTGATCCTGCTGATGTAAGGAAGATAATGTTAGCTGAAAACCTGAGTTTAAAAGAAGCAAAAAAATACAGGGAATATTATTTTGGCGCAGTTGATGAGTTCCGGATTACCCTTGAGAAAAGTGGAAGGGGATTAAAGCTTTTACCACTGCAGGAGAGTGGCCCATTGAATTATCTTATGTATCCTTACGCGGAAATAGATGGAAAACCTCTTGATTATCTGGACCCAAAAAGTTTTAGTTACACGGTCACGTTTAAAGCAATATAGCTGCGCATAAGTAGACCTACGGTATGGGTTCAGAGTAAACTTTAGTTTTTCATCCGGCTTGTATGTATATTGCCTGTTCCATTCAAGAGGACTGCTGCTTTATTTATAAGCACCTGTGCAGTACGCCAATAACCACTATTTATCAATTATTATCAATGCGTTACGTCTTCATACTTGCTGTATTGGCGAAACCTGAGTCTGAATGTTTGTCTGTGCCGGGGTTTTCAGCCAGCCCCACGTAGTTCAGTGAAGCACCATACCAGTCTATCAATTTCCTGGTGGTATCCATTCTTTTTTCGCACTCATCCAACCATTTATGGATTTCTTCAATCATGAAAGGTTTCTCGAATATCCTGCAACCAAGGCTTTTAGCGTATGCAAGGTCCAGCGCTGTCCATATACCTGACATCACTGCCTTGTTTTGAACAATGCCCCTGCAACCATTCTGCATCCGGTTCCGAATGAACTCCAGACCTTTCATGTTAGGCATATTGTTGTCGGTAATTAAAATATCACCGCACACATGACCGGGAGGACAGGAGCATTCGGTATCTGAATATAAAGAGAAATAAGTTGGGTCGGGAAAAGCTAAAACCTTGTATCCCCGTCTCTCCAGGATGATAGACAACAAAGACCGTATCCTCTCATCGTCATCAAAAATAAATGCCCTTAAATTCATAGTGTTCCCTCTCATTGATCAGACTTAACTTAAAACAGGTGATCCCATCTGCATTACCCTCGGAACTCACAGCTCTAAAGGCACGTCCAGATCCCTCACTCCATTTACTTACAACTCTATCCGCACCGCGTATGCCCGCAGTTGCGGCATACAGCGCAGCCGCTCTCATGCTCTACCGTGCCGCCGCATTCAGGACATGCACCTATCTGCATAACCACATTATTGAGTTTCCTGCCGTTGCCGTTCCCCTTTCCTTTTGTCATGTAAAGCTCTAGGGCCTTGGCAATAGCATCTGCACAGGATGATATCTTTCCGCCTCTTGACCAGGCATGCTGGTGGCAGGATATCCCCTTCAGTTGCGTTATAATCTCCTCAGGGGCAATGTTTGACCGAAGAGCCAGGCTGACAAGTCTTCCTATCGCCTCCGACTGGCTTGATGCACAACCGCCTGCCTTGCCTATATGATTGAAGACCTCAAAGGGAAGCCCTTCTTCGTCTTCATTTACAGTGACATAGAGGGTTCCGCAGCCTGTCTTCATTGCCTGGGTTGTGCCCTTGATTGTATCCGGTCTCTTCCTTGGAATAATCTTCTGTTTCTCTCCTGCTGCCTGCCCGTCCCCCGTAGCCTGACCGGAACTCTCCCCGTTCCCCCGGCTCAGGACCTGGCTTTCCCTCGAACCATCCCTGTATACGGTAACACCCTTGCAGCCGAGACTGTATGCCCGGAGATAGACCTCTTTGACATCTTCAGTGGTTGCCTGGTTTGGGAAATTAACGGTCTTGCTTACGGCATTGTCAACATATCTCTGGAAGGCAGCCTGCATACGGATATGGTCTTCAGGTGTGATGTCATGGGCAGTGGTGAAGACCTCCTTGACATCTTCAGGTATCTCCGCAATACCGTGAATAGAGCCTGTTTCGGAAATCCTGTCCATCATCTCCCTGGAGAAAAAGCCCTTCTCTCTGGCAACAGTCTCAAAGTATGGATTTATCTCAAATAATTTTGTGCCTTCAAGAACGGTTCTGACAAAGCAGACCGCAAAGACCGGCTCAACCCCTGAAGAACAACCGGCAATGATGCTCAGGCTTCCTGTTGGCGCTATTGTGGTAATTGTGGCATTGCGGACTTTTACGCTGCCGGCATAAATACTTTTATTGTAATTTGGAAAGACACCCCTTATTTCTGCGAGTCCCTCTGATGCCTTTCTGCCCTCTGAGGTGATAAAGCCCATCACCTCTTCAGCCAGATTCAGGGCCTTTTCAGAATTGTATGGAATGGAGAGTTGAATCAACATATCAGCCCAACCCATTACCCCAAGCCCTATCTTTCTGTTGACCGTGGTCATCTCCTCGATTTTTTTCAATGGATATTGGTTTATATCAATGACATTGTCAAGGAAATGGACCGCCTTGTGCGTTATAGCCCTGAGTTGTTCCCAGTCAACCTCACCGTTGGGTACCATCTTTGCAAGATTTATTGAGCCGAGATTGCAGGATTCATATGGCAGCAGCGGCTGTTCACCGCATGGGTTTGTGCTCTCGATCTCCCCTGCCTGCGGTGTGGGGTTGGACTGGTTAATCCTGTCGATGAATACTATCCCCGGCTCTCCATTCTGCCACGCATACCTGACAATCAGGTCAAAAACCTCCCTGGCTCCGAATCTCCCGTCCACTTTTCGGGTCCTCGGGTTTATCAGGTCGTATTCACCGTCCACCTCAACCTTTTCCATAAACTCATCGGTAAGGGCAACAGAGATGTTGAAATTGTTCAATCTCTTATTGTCGTCCTTGCAGGTGATAAAGCCGATGATGTCCGGGTGGTCAATACGCAGCATGCCCATGTTGGCCCCCCTGCGTGTGCCCCCCTGTTTTACGGCCTCTGTTGCTGTGTCAAAGACCGTCATAAAGGAGATGGGGCCGGAGGATATTCCCTTGGTGGAGCCCACCACATCCCCGCCCGGCCTCAGACGGGAAAAGCTGAATCCGGTGCCGCCCCCGGATTTATGTATGATTGCAGCATTCTTGACCGCCTCAAAAATGCTCTCCATGGAGTCATCGATCGGTAGTACAAAACATGCCGATAATTGCCCAAGTCGCCTACCGGCGTTCATCAATGTCGGGCTGTTCGGCAGAAAATAAAGGGAAGAGATCATCTGATAGAACTCGTCTTCCAGAGTCCCGGCCTCTTCAGGTGAACGGCCGTAGTTGAGGTCTGCTGCTGCCACCGCCCTTGCCACCCTTCTGAACATATCCTCGGGTTTCTCGGTAACATTTCCCTCTTCGTCCTTTTTCAGGTACCGTTTCTGCAGCACCTTGAGCGCATTGTCAGTAAGGTTGAGACCTGAGCTTAAAATATCCATTCGATACCTCCTCCGTTTACGTTTATGCTTTAGTTATATATTCTCCGATTCCCGTTGTAATGTCTCAAGGTCCTTTATCTTGATGGAGAATTGACTGAAGGCATCTTCATTCTCAATGGGACAGGTTTTTGTGCAGATATACGGACAACGCAGACAATAAAACCAGTCATTCAGACCTTTACAGAAGTCCAAAATACCCCCTACAAGTTGTGGCTCA
>QIJG01000198.1 GCA_003232715.1 Nitrospirota bacterium | reverse complement strand
TTCTTGTCGGGAAGTTTCTGAAGAAAATTCCTGCATTCGGAAATCTTTCAAATAAACGTGTGGAGCAGATAATAAATGACTTCACTATTTGCACTTTTCACGCAGGAGAGACGGTCTTCTATCAGACTGACAAGAGCTCTGATATGTACATAATTCTTGAGGGCAAGGTCAAAGTAACCTTGTTGAGCGAGGAGGGTGACGAATTTGTCCTGACAGACCTTAATCAAGGTGACTTTTTTGGAGAAATGAGCCTTATTGATGGAAATCCACGTTCTGCTTCGGTTATTGCAGAGGAGGATTCAACCTTTGCGGTTTTAGAGAGAAACAGGTTTCTTGATGCAATTAAAGAGGACCCTGAGATTGCAATCGATCTTCTCAAGTCTCTTGTGCAAAGACTGAGAAACGCAACCGAAAGGGAGGAAAGTCTTGCTTTTCTTGCCGTCCATCAAAGGTTGGTCAAATTGTTCATAAAGCTCATTAAAGATGAGGGGAAAAAGACAAAAAACGGCTTTTACCTTATCAAAAGACGAACCCATAAGGAAATCGCTGAAAGAATCGGGGCATCAAGGGAATCAATTTCAAAAGTTGTAAAAAAGCTTGTGTCTGGTAATCTGATAATTGAGAACGGAGATCTGTTTTTGTTATCCCCTGGTCTGTTTGAAGATATTGATGAACTTACAGATTAAACGCTCTTCTTTAATCCCGCTGAATTATTCCCCCGCCAAGCACCACATCACCACTGTAAAAAACGGCATTCTGTCCGGGGGCAGGGGCCCACTGTGGTTCGTCAAAGACCAGTTTTACCAGATCCCTTCCCTTTTCCATTAAGAGCACTGCAGCCTCATCCCTCATCATTGAGCGAATCTTTGCTGTAATCCTGTTAACAGGCGGTGCAATCCAGTTCAGATCCCCTACCTTCATCTCCCTTTTAAATGCCATCTCCCTTGACCCTACATGAATTGCATTGTTTTCAGGATCTATCTTTATCACATAGAGTGGTTCGGCAGCAGAGATATTAAGGCCCCGTCTCTGTCCCACGGTATAATTAAATAACCCCTTATGTGTTCCCAACACACTGCCGTCAGGTCCTATAATAGGGCCTGGTTTTACTGCCTCAGGAACGATGTTGCTGATAAAAGATGGATAGTCTCCTTCCGGGATAAAGCATATCTCCACACTCTCAGGCCTTTGCGCAGCAGGGAGTTTCAGTCCCCGTGCAATCTCCCTCACACTCTCTTTTCTGTAAAGTCCCAGGGGGAAGAGAAGCCTGCTCAGGGTATCCTGATTCAGCACATAAAGAAAATACGTCTGGTCCTTGACGGGATCAACCCCTTTTTTCAGGAGACAGAGCCCATCAACCCTCTCCACCCCTGCGTAATGCCCTGTGGAAATAAATTCAGCGCCGATACTCTCAGCCTCTTTCAGAAGATAAGAAAACTTGATATGGAGATTACAGAGCACACAGGGATTTGGGGTTATTCCGTGCAGATAACCATCGACAAAGGGCTCTATGACCCTATCTATAAAATCCCCCCTGACATCAATCACCCTGTGAGTAATACCAAGGGCCTTTGCTGTCTCAGCCGCTCCCTTTATTGCCTCGAGGGAGCAACATGTCCTGAAGTCCGTCCTCTCACGGGCCTCCCACAGCATAAAACTTACCCCTGCCACTTCATGGCCCTGCTCTTTGAGTAAATACGCCGTTACAGAGGAATCCACACCTCCGCTCATTCCAACCACTACTTTTGCCATTCCTTTACCCTCTTTCCCGGCATATCCGGACAGATAATCAACATATTAACCTGGCAACTATTCAGAGAAACATATTTGTCAGCAAAACTAACCACTCAGCCAGTAAAAAAACCTATATTTATTGGCCAGGTTAATAATAACCCTCCCTTGGCAAACAGAAAGAAAATGTACCTTAAAATTAATGATACCATATCCCTTGGTTTCAATAGCCTGATACTGCACCGGAAGCTGACATACAAGGCCATCATATTTGAAAACCTTGTCAGTCTACCCCCCCCTATTCTTGTCATCGGCTAAAGTGTGTGCTATGATTAAATCAGATAAAGCAATCATGGACAGCATATCAAGAAGTATACTCAGCCACAGTCAATGCCCTGTGTTGTTTTGGTAAAGATAAGCAAAAGGCAGATTGAGTGATTTTTAATCTTGTTATATTCCTGACCTGATAAATTGCTCAATTTTGGTGAAGGGGAACTTAAAGTCAGAAATGGAAGGTGAACGATGAGCATTAAAAAACTGGACATCGGGGACATCAGTAAAACAAAACGGCCAATCCTTGGCGATGAGGTTCCGGTTGAGGTATTCCGGCTGCTAAGAATAATCGGGATGTATAGCATCCTGGGTGAAGGTTCAGGTTATACCCTGTATCTTGCCGGGAAAGAACTCGGGGTTGAGCTTGACATAAAAACAGTCGAGGAGCTTGCCACACTCCTTAAGAAGCTGAAGATCGGCATTCTGATGGTTGTGGAATCATCTGACAATAAAATTGTTGTGAGAGTCGATGAATGCATAACCTGCGCCGGCCTTCCCGATATTGGCAAAATGATCTGCCATTTCGAAGGGGGAATTATTGCCGGAGCCCTGGAGAAGATACTGAAAAGACCCACAAAGGCCATTCAGACCAAGAGCCATACCTCAGGCTTTGACCATTGCGAATTTCATATCCATCTGTTATGAATATGACTGTCATGATTCCATGAAAGACCACGAAAAAAATAACAACCCAACAAGAAAAGACCGGGAAATCAATTTCCTGAAACTCGAGATCGAAGAAGTTAAAAAACTGTCAGCTATAAATGAAAAACTCTTGCTGACCAGCATCAGGGAACAGGAAAAACTCCTCAACGAACTCGCCAAAAGGTCAGATGTGATCCTGAAAAAAGGTTTGGAGATAAGGGAACTGAAGGCCTTTAACGAGATTATTGCGGTAGCAAGTAAACACCTCAGCATCAAGGATATCCTTACGTACAGCCTTCAAGTCATTATCAGCTCCCTTGAATCCCTGGAAAAGGCTGTGGGCAGGAAGGTGAGGATAAGCGGAGGCATATTCCTCATTGATGAAGCGACTGAAGAACTCGTGCATTTCACCTCTTGCGGGATTTCACCCGACGCCCTGGGCTGCAAGGGAAGGGTAGCCCTGGGTGAATGCATATGCGGCATAGCTGCCCAATCCGGGAAAGTCGATATTATCCCTTACTGCAAGGCTGAGCTGCATGACAAAAGGTTGCCCCCAACCTGTATGGAGGAGGACCATGCCCATGTCAGCATTCCCCTGAAGTCGGGGAACAAGGTTTTAGGTCTCATTTATCTGTATTTTGTACCCCCGGGGTACCTGCATCCGGCCTCGGATGCCAACATCTTCTCGTCAATCGGGAACTATCTCGGACTGCGCATCGAAAAAGCCAGACTGTATGAAAAGGTGCAGGAGCTTGCCACTCTTGACGGCCTTACCGGACTATACAACTACAGGGAATTCCACCACAGCCTTGAACATGAATTCCAAAGGGCAAAACGATACACAAAAACACTTTCTCTCCTCATGACGGATATCGATCACTTCAAACGCTTCAATGATACCTACGGTCACATGTCAGGGGATGAAGCCCTGAGAACCATTGGAAGACTTATCATCAACCTTGTCCGTAATGTAGATATACCTGCCAGATACGGGGGTGAGGAATTTGCTGTAATTCTTCCTGATACGCCATTGAAACAGGCTGAATTGGTGGCGGAAAGACTGCGCTCTTCGGTGGCAGGCCACTACTTCTCCATAGGGGGGAAAGCCGTCTCGCTTACCATAAGCGTAGGTCTCGCCTCCTTTCCTAAAGACGCTGACACAAAGGACGGATTGATAGAAGCAGCGGATCGAGCCCTCTATTGCGCAAAAAATGGGGGCCGCAACAGGGTGTACAGGTTTATGAGAGGGAAAAAACCGTGTAGCAGGGTTACAATCCCGGGGGTAGATAAATTATGACCGGGGAGGACCTTCATGCTCTTCAATCTCATTGCGGTAATTCGTATGAATGGTGCGCAGTCCGAATACTTTACGGACATCTTCCAGCACAAGATAGAGAGAAGGGATAAGCAGCAGGGTAATCCCCGTAGCAAAGAGGATCCCAAAGGCAAGGCTGATGGCCATGGGAATAAGGAACTGGGCCTGCACGCTCGTCTCCATTATCATGGGTGTCAGTCCGAAGAAGGTTGTTAAAGATGTCAGCAGGATTGGCCGGAATCGACGCTTACTGCCGTCAACCACGGCCTGAAAGAGTTCAACGCCTTCCTGCCGGTTCCTGTTCACCTTATCGATCAAAAGGAGTGAATCATTGACAACCACCCCGGAAAGGGCAACGATCCCAAAGATGCTGAGGATGCTCAGATTGAAGCCCATTATCAGGTGCCCGGCAACAGCACCCACCATACCAAAAGGAATAGCTGCCATTATCAGCAGGGGCTGGCTGTAACTCTTGAAAGGAATGGCAAGCAAGGCATACATGCCGAGCAGGGCAAGCATAAACCCCTGCACCATACTCCCCATGGATTCCATTCGCTCCTTTTCCTCTCCTCCCATATCAAAAGTCAGGCCCGGGTAATCATTGGCCAGCCTACTGAGAATGCCCTGTTTGAGGTCAAAAAGTATCTCCTCGGCATTGGCTACCTTATCATCCACGCTTGCCGTGACATTGATCACACGTTTCCTGTCTGTCCGGTTGATCTCACTGAACCCCCGTCCCTCCGTAATATAGGCTGCCCTGGTCAAAGGAAGCTCCCCTCCATCCGGAGTCCGGATCCTCATTGACTTCAGGTCCCAAAGGCTCTTTCGATCCTCTTCAGGGTACCGGACAACGACCTTGACCTCATTGCGCCCCCGCTGGAATCTCAGGGCCTCGGCTCCGTAAAAGGCTCCCCGGACCTGCCGGCCCAGGTCCCTCCGTAACCCCGAGGGTCCTGGCCTCAGGCGTAAGGCGAAGTTTGAGTTCCCGTTTCCCCTTGAAATAATTGTCACTTATATCTCCGACACCGGGGTATTGGGCCAGGGCCTCTTTAATTCGTTCCGAGGCAAGGTCAAGGACACCAAAATCCTCATGGGCAAGCTGTATGTCTATATTGGCGCCCATTCGAACCATATTAGACGTAAATACAATCGATTCCACCCCCGGGACCTCACCCACCCCGGAGCGCCACCGGTTTGCAATCTCCACTGCCGGAATGCCCCGCTCCTCACTCTGCTTCAAAAAGAGGGCCATGTCAGAGAGATGAGTCCTGGAATCAACACTAGACCCCACATTTCCTGCCTCAATCATGGTACCTCCCACCACGGCATAGACATCCCGCAGGATGGAGTCGCCCGTGGAACGTTCCTTATCATATTCAGCCACCACTTGCATGGCCTTGTCTTCAAGGAGTTTTTGCACCCTCGCCGTTTCCTCTATGGGTGTTCCGGGCGGCATCTTCAATGAGGCGGTAATCACATCACCGTCCACAACAGGCATGAAATGAAACTTCAATATCCCCCCTTCGACAATTCCCACGGTTAACAACAGGACGGCAATACCTGCCGCTACAGTGGTATAACGGTTTCTCAGACAGAGACTCAGGAATCGCCGGTATGGACCGGCTATAAACATGTCAAGTTTTTTACCAAACCCGGTACGGACCCGGTCGATAGCACCGATAAAGCCATGCGATACAGGACGGGGTCCTCCCATGGCCAGATGGGCCGGCAACACAAAAAGGGATTCTATAAGTGACAAAAGCAGCAGTGAGATCACCACCAGCGGTATAACCCTGATAAACTTGCCCATCATTCCGCTGACAAAGACCAGGGGGAGAAAAGCCACCACAGTGGTCAGTACCGAGACCGTAACCGGAACAGCCACTTCAAGGACACCGTCTATCGCTGCCTGAAGATACGGCTTGCCCTTCTGACGGTGATCATAGATGTTTTCTCCTACTATGATGGCATCATCCACCAGGATCCCCAGTGCCAGAATAAAGGCAAACAGGGATATCATGTTTATGGATACGTCCAGGTACGGAAACAGGAGCATAGCTCCGAGAAAGGATATGGGAATGCCAAGCATGACCCACAGGGCCAGTCGGATCTCAAGGAAGAGCCCGAGAATAATAATCACCAAAGTCAGACCGAAGAAGGCATTTTTTTCCAGCAGATTCATGCGACTGTGAAGGAGTTCCGAGGTGTCGTTCCAGGTGGCAATCTTCAATGAATCGGGCAGGGAGTCTTTCTTCTGCTCTACATATTTCTTTACAACCTCGGAGATCCTGATCGGTTTCTGCTCCCCTACCCGGAAGACCTTCACCATGGCTGCCGCTTTACCGTCAAACCTGGCAAACATACCGGTCTCGGCAAAAGCATCTTTAACTTCTGCTATATCTCCAAGTCTTACCCTGGTACCGTCCGGTCTCGCGAGCACGGTTATATCGGAATATTCAGGCCCAAAATGCCGGCGGCCCTTTGTGCGCAGAAGGATTTCAGAGCCCCGGGTTTTGACGGTACCTCCCGGCAGGTCAACGGAAGCCCGCCTTATCTGTTGAGCCACCTGCCCCATGGTCAGGTTGTAACGTCGAAGCTTCTCTTCCGGTATCTCAACAGCAATCTCGTAGGGCCGCACACCACTGAGTTCAACCTGCGTAATCTCCGGATGGGCAAGCAGTTCATCACGAATGGTCTCAGCCTGATCCCTCAGTGCCCTGTCCGAGGCATCACCATAAACCACAACTGAAATCACCTCAAAACGGTTAAGGAGCTTGGTAATCACGGGTTTCTCGGCATCCACAGGAAAGGTGATAATCCGGTCCACCTCGCTCTTTATCTCCTGGAGCTTCAGGTCAGGGTCTTCCCCGGGCAAAAGCTCGGCCCTGACCGTACCAACACCCTCCTTGGCCACAGACCTGAGCTCCTTGATCCCCTCCACACCTGAAAGGTTTTCTTCAATCTGAAGGAGTATCCCTTCTTCCACCTCCTCAGGTCCGGCACCGGGGTAAGCCACGGTAACCTGAATCGTGTCCAGGCTGATCTCCGGAAAGACCTCCTGTTTGATCGAAGAGATCCTGATCAGACCACCGGCCACCAGAATTATCATGAGCAGGTTGGCGGCCACATGGTTACGGGCCATCCATTTAACTGCACCTCTCATCGTCCTGCCCCCTGATCCAGGAACCGCAGTTTCATGCCCTCAGCTGCTCCCGAAATGGCCGTGAGGACCAGGCGTTCACCCTCCTTCAGGCCATCCCTGACCAACAGGGTCTCCTGCTCCCGCCGCACCACAGTCACCGGCCGGATATTGAGTCTGTTCTCTCCGTTCACAACCCAGACTGTATTATTCTCGCGAAGGGCACTCGCCGGGATGGGAAATACACCGGTCAGTATGTCACCGTAGAATGTGACTTCCACAAACATGCCCATCTCCAGATCAGGCTCATTATTATTTCTCCGGGTTTTCAGGTAATAGGGATCGTCCACAGCCACCACGACCCGCGCCATACGCCCTTTGGGGTCAACCTCCCCCAGTGAACGGACCACCCGGCCTTGCCGGTTAAAGGATTTTTTCCCAAAAGATTCTTTGCCAACGGTAATTCTTACCTTAGCAGGAGAACCTTTATCTTGAGACCCCTGACGAGGGACACGCAACCATTGCAATTCCTCCAGGGAAAGGGGAACAACGACCTCAGCCGTTTCAGTCCCGGCCACCACAGCAACACTGCTGCCGGCACGCACATACTGTCCTGCTTCAACCCCTTCAGAGCGAATCCGGCAATCAAAAGGCGCATATATGCGGATACGTTGCAGATCAAGTTCAGCCTGCTTCAAAGCAGCCCCGGCCGCTGCCACATCAGCCCGGGCCTTCTTTATCTGAGGCTCATAGAGTACCAGGGGGTTGGGTTTTTCGTTCTTATCCATTGCCAGTCCTTCCCATTCCCGGCGGGCGATCAGGGCACTGCTTTTCACTTTGGCAAGATCGAGTTCGGCCTGAGCCAGGACAGCCCGGACACGGACTAAAGCCAACCGGTAGTCAACAGCCTCTATCTCAAAGAGAAGATCGCCCCTGGGGAAAAAACCTCCGGCAATAAACGAAGGGGCAATATACGTAATCCGGCCACTCACCCGGGGAGTAATACTTGCCTCCCTCCGGGCCTGCACCGTGCCCGTTCCAATGACCTGAACCTGATAGTCTTTTCTGCTGACCGTCAGGACTTCAACCAGGGCTCCGGGATTACTCCTGGCCTCCTTTTGCGGGGCGGGGCGGGACAGTACCAGCAGCCGCATGACAACAAAGCCTGCTATCAGTATAATAACCGGTATGACTATCCTGAACAGTCTGCTCCTGGAACTCATGGGCCCCCTCCTTTGTGATTGTTGACGGTCAAGCGGTTTTGTATTTCGTGCTCCATCCATTCCCCTCCGAGTGCCCTTGCCAGGGTTATACGGTCGGAGATAAGCCGGCGGCGGGCCGTCAGGAGTTGACTTTGCGTATCAAAATAGAGTGTCTGTGCAATCAGTACCGGAAGATATCCGGAAAGACCCTGCAGATAGCGCTCACGTGAAAGGCGCAGTGCGACCCCGGCGGCATCGGCCTGCTCCTGTAACTGCATAATACGCTCTTCAGAAGTACGGTTTTTTACAAGGGCATCCTCCACTTCCTGAAAGGCGTTTAAGACAGCCTTGCGGTAAAGGGCAAGGTTTTCACGGAACACGGCCCTTGAACGATCCACCTCCGCGCTGCGCCTGCCACCATCCAGTAATGGCTGTGACAGGTTTATAAGGACCTTCCAGAAATTCCCGATAATGTCACCTGTACTGAAAACAAAGCTTGATGTACCGTAACTGCCAAGCAGGTTAAAAGAGGGAAAACGCCCGGCGATAGCCACCGCTACCCTGGCGTCACTCGCCTTGAGGCGTAAAAAGGCTGCCCGGACATCAGGACGCCGTGAAAGAAGCTCCGAGGGGAGCCCCGAGGGGAAGGTAGCAGGAGTCTCAGGCAATTTAATCAGATCACCGATTGTTTTATTGTCGGGATAATGTCCCAGGGCAACGGAGAGGGCGTGCTCCGTCACCCTCAGCGCAGACTCGGAAACGGCTCTCCGGACCTTGACTCCTGACAGGTTCTGCCGGGCCTGGTAAACATCAAGTGCGGAACGCTGCTCTACCAGCGACAGGATATCCGTATAGGATTTGATGGTCTGTTCAGTCAATTTCATCTGGGCACGCTGCTCTGCCGCCAGATAGTAAAGGTCGGCAATCCGGGCGGAAAGGCTGATATAGAGGGTCTTGATCTCTTCGCGAATTGCCTCCATATCAAGGCCGGCCGCCATAGTGCGGGATTTGAGTTTTTGCCAGAGGTCCAACTCAAAGCCTGCAGCCAGGGATAAAAGGTAACTGTTGCCGGCGTTATTGCCGAAAAAGCTTGGCGTATTCTCCCTGCTCCACTCCCCTTGAAGGTCAACAGAGGGCTTCCGGGCAGCCATGGTGCTACGGTATATGGCCCGGCTCTGCTCAAAACGCTCATACGCCTGCACCAGGTCGAGGTTGCCGGAAAAGGCCTCCTCCATAAGGACATTCAGGCCCGGATCCTCAAAGACTGCCCACCACCGCTCTACCGGAACACCCGATACATTTTGTTCGGTAAATGATGCCGGAACAGGGACCGGGGGCTCTATAGGCTGAGGGCTGTGTACGGCACAACCGGCTAACAGCATTAAAAAAATAAAAAGAGAGATCTCTATACCCCTCACCTTCATGGTCTCTCCATACCTGTTGTAACAAAGTCAAGGAGCATGGCTGTCAGTGACTCCACATCATTTACGGGTGTGACTCCATCGGGTAAGGAATAACTTTTCCCTGCCATACAGATAGCGTGCCCCATGGCCCCAATGGCAAACTGGAGCCGCCAGAAGAGAATATCCGGGGAAAGCTCCGGCAATGCCTCGCGCAGGATGTCAAAGAGCAGATGAAACAACGGCGCAATATGGCGTATAAAGACGTCTCTTACCGTATCGTTGGGATCGGACATGGCCCGCCCCACCAGGGTTATGAAGTCTTCCGCTCCGGTTCCGGATTTAGGAAAGGCAAGTGTTGGCTCAATAAAGGCCCTCAAGGACTCTTCCACACCAGGGAGGCTCCCTTCCTGCCGTGCCGTTTCACGAACTATTTCAAGATTATCCCGGCGGACCTTGTTCAACGGCACGAGACGTCGCTGAAAAACCGCATCAAGGAGTGCCTCCTTGGAACCAAAATGATAATTAACAGCCGCCAGGTTCACCCCTGCCCGGTCGGTAATGGCCCTGAGGGAGGTATTGTGGAATCCTTTCCGGGCAAATAGGTATTCTGAAGAATCGAGGATTCTTTCTTTAGTGTCGGATAGACTCATGATTCCTGCCAGACTATCATACGTTTAATTAAAACATATGTTTGAAAAAAAATCAAGGGCAACCAGGGCTCAAATAGTTCGGAGTAAAAAACAGAGCTGAGTCGAGTTACTTAACTGTTGATTATAAATGAGCATTGATAGCAAAGGCCGCTATAGGAATGCCGGTTGCCGGCACCCCTCGCTCAGATCCCAGCGTGCGCTACTAACGCACCGGGCTCTTGTCTAATGAGAATCATCCCCAGGTTCCGGTCAAAGAACGTCTCCACGTGCTCAGGGTCTCCAACTGCACAAGGTCTACCGCACGCTCGCCTTTTGCGCGTACGGCAATAATGATCTATGAATGCTTAAACAATTGCTGTCGATCTTGTGTCATAAAAACATTGCAAGATTTATGAGAAGAAGAGTTTAAGGCAGCAAATTCATAGTCTTATGCAACCGCGATAGTCCGGTAAATGTTATAATATAAAAACATACCAGCAGGAGGAGGAATTAAAATAACAAAGGAAATAGCGGAAACCAATCTCAATAAAAAAAAAGGACCCTCCCTGACTGAGGGTCACATGGCCATATTCGGAGGCACATTTAATCCAATCCACTTTGGCCACCTGAGGGCGGCGGAAGAGGTCAGAGAAGCCCTCGGACTGAGTAAAGTCATGTTTATCCCCTCCTGTGTTCCTCCGCTCAAGTCCGGAGACCTTGCTGAAGTCCACTGCAGACTCGATATGGTCAGACTTGCTATTAAGGATAATCCGTATTTCGATCTCTCGGATATGGAGTGCCGCAGGGGTGAAAGGTCATTCACGGTCAGGACCCTTGAGGAGTTAAAGGAACAACACCCCTTGATAGAGCCTCTCTTTATCCTTGGGGTTGATGCATTTCTGGACATCCCAAACTGGTATAAACCCGAAAGACTCATTCAGCTCTGTGATTTTATAGTGGTTAACAGGCCGCCTTACAGTATAGATGAGATTCTGAGGTCCCCCTTTCTTAAAAACGAAGGGATTCGTCTGTCAAGGGAGAGGCAGGCACTGTTTAGCCTGAAGAGTGGCCGGAAGGTGATATCCATAAACTGTACTTCCATCGGGATATCCGCCTCTGATATCAGAGAGCGGTTAAAAAAAGGGATGAGCATAAAATATCTATTGCCTGAATCAGTGGAATCCTATATAATTTCTAATAAGCTTTACAATAATCTGCAGAGTGAAAGGTGGTGATTACTTTAAAAAGCATTGAAAAGGCAAGATTGGCAGTCAAGGCAGCCCTGGATAAAAAGGCAAAAAATGTTTTAATGCTGGAGCTGAAGGACCTATCCATCATGTCGGATTATTTTGTGATATGCTCTGGAGAGAGCACTACCCATGTGAGGTCTATAGTTGATAATATTGAAAAGGAATTCCGGCTGAAGAAGATAAAACCCTCTGGAATCGAGGGGCATAAACTGAACCAGTGGGTATTGATGGACTACAGTGACGTGATAGTCCATGTATTTGAAGAGGAGACAAGGGCCTTTTATGAACTTGAAAAGCTCTGGCTTGATGCCCCGAGAATAGATATTGAAGAAGAAAATCTGCAGGGCCATGGCAACTATTAAAGAAAAGAGGTATTATCACTGATGGGAAAACTTATCACGCTTATATTTATCCTGTTTCTTGGACTTATAGCATACTTTGCCGTTCTCAACCGTGAAACCGT
>QIJG01000167.1 GCA_003232715.1 Nitrospirota bacterium | reverse complement strand
TCCGACATGTTATTGGCCGATCCATACGATACCTACTCTTCCCGCAGGCTGACGAGGGGCAGTTATTCTGTCATTGACCAGGCCTTTGGTGAGGCTGACGCTAAAGGCACACTTGGCGATTCACGTCAGGTGATCTCTGTATATGGAAGACCCGTTAACAATGTCTTCTATACTGTCGGACTGAGTGGTGTTGCAGGGGATGCAGAGGGTGAGAACGCCAAGAACCTTCATGCAAGGGTGGCTGTGGATGTGCTCCCCAATACAATGGTAGGGCTTTTCGGTGTGACTGGACGGTGGCAGAATCGTGACTTCAGTCGTCTCGGCCTCGATTTTCAGGCAGACTATAATGACTTCAGGTTCATGGGGGTCTTCCTCGGTGCTCAGGATGATAAAGCGAATGGAGGGACGGAAAATAACAATGCATGGTACCTTCAGGCACTGTATGTTATATCAAGGAATTCCAGTCCATGGATTGTTCCGCTTATCAGGATCGACAGTTATGAGAAGAACGACGGTGCTGATGACTATAATGAACTCACTCTTAACTCTTCATACTACTTTACCCAGAATATAAAGGGAATAGCCGAGCTCTGGACACAGGTGAATGCCCCCGGCCCGAATGACAGGCGCTTTACCGTTCAGATAACGGCGGCATTTTAACTGAGTTTTTGCAGGTTTTTTTACCGGAGCGGGGAGTGCACACCTCCCCGCTCTTTTAATACGGAAATACGGACTGGTGGAAATTTCTCTTCTGATTGCTCAGACCGTGAGGGTTCAACGGACCCCTGAACCATTTGGCGCTGGTGGGAAAGTAGTGGCTTAGTCTCTTTAACGCCTCCATGTCAGGCTATGGAGAAGGACATATGGTATTTCTTAACTCTATGATATAATACATATTATAAACATATATTTGGAGGTATTATGAAGACAACATTAAACATACCTGACGAACTCATAGAGGAGGCAGTTGCTGTTTCTGAATGCAAGACCAAAACCGAGGCAGTAATTGCATCGCTTAAAGAGTTTATAAGACAAAAAAGGATTGAAAAGATATTATCCCTGGCCGGTAAGCTGGAATTTGCTGATGTATGGGATAGAGCAAGGCATGAGAGATAGGGTTCTCATAGATACCTCTGTCTGGATAGATTTTTTCCGAAAAAAGGATGCTGAACTTCTTGAGAGGATTTCTATTCTGCTTAAATCAGGAAGGGCGGTTTATACAGGTATAATTGCCCTTGAGCTGATTAACGGGGCAAAGGGGCAGAAAGAATTAAAGGCATTGGATGATTTGTTCAGCACTATGGATAAAGTTAAAGAGAGTGAATCAACTTACTTTGATGCAGGCAGGATGGGATACGGGATTGCCGGAAATGGATTTACTTTAAGCGTTGTAGACCTTTTAATCGCTCAGATAACTATTGAGAATGATTTGTTTCTGATGACATTTGACAGACACTTTGATGTGATAACAAAATACAGCACTTTACGTCTGTTCAAGGACTGCAAGAAAAGAAATTAAAACCGGAGGTTGAATGAAAAAGGCTTTGCTTGTTCTTTCAGACGGAATGGTGTTTGAAGGTAAATCCTTTGGTGCTGATGGGGAAACAAAAGGTGAGGTGGTCTTTAACACCTCCATGACAGGCTATCAGGAGATACTTACAGACCCGTCATATAAGGGGCAGATTGTCACCATGACATATACTCAGATGGGCAACTATGGGGTGAATGAAGAGGATGATGAGTCAGCAGGAGGGCCAAAGGTCGAAGGCTTTGTTGCAAAAGAATGTCTGGATTATCCCAGCAACCGGCGTTCAATCAGCTCCCTTAACGGGTATCTTGAAAAACACGGCGTGGTGGCAATCCAGGGGATTGATACAAGGGCGCTTACGAGGCATATAAGGAACTTCGGGGCACGGATGGGAATTATTTCAACTGAAGACCTTATCCCGGAGAGTCTGTATGAAAAGGTGAGGAGACATCCGGGCATTGGCGGGGTTGACCTTGTAAGGCTTGTAACCACCGACAAAGAGTACAAGTGGACCGAGAGAATTTGGAGATGGGAATATGATTCGAGCCCCGGGAAGGTTCCGGTACTCAAAAAAGTGGTTGTCTACGACTTTGGCGTTAAGTTCAATATACTCCGCAATCTTGCAGATGCAGGTTTTGATATAACAGTTGTGCCTGCTGAGACGCCTGCAGAGGCGGTGCTTGAAATGAACCCTGATGGAATAGTTCTGAGTAACGGGCCCGGGGACCCTGAAGCAGTGGTTTACGGTATTGAGAATGTAAAGAAACTTCTTGGCAGGAGACCGGTTTTTGGAATATGTCTCGGTCATCAGATCCTGGGGCTTGCCCTGGGTGGAAAGACGTATAAACTCAAATTCGGACATCATGGCGGTAATCATCCTGTAATGGATCTACTAACGGAAAAGGTCGGGATTACATCCCAGAACCATAATTACTGTGTGGATATCGGCAGCCTTGGCACGCAGGTAAGGCTTACCCATAAAAACCTCTATGATGGCACTGAAGAGGGGATGGAGCATGTGGAATTACCGGTCTTCTCTGTCCAGCATCATCCTGAGGCAGGTCCGGGGCCGAATGATTCAATGCACCTCTTTAAGAGATTCCGGGAGATGATTGAAAGCAACAGATGAATGAATCCGAGACATACAGGGTGGAGATAGAGGATCCCAGGGTTACGCTGAAGACTACCTCTTTTAAAGCGGAACGGGGTAGTGTCCTGCATAGCGGGATATTCAACAGGGAGTTTTCATCGAGTTTTGTTGCTGTTGCTGTTGCTGCGGCAGTGCTCGCCTTTTTTGCCCTCAGACACGAATTGCACCTGCTTCATTATGTGGTAGCAGTGGCGGTTTTTATTGTTGTCCTCCCCCTTGCCAGGATTTACCTGTTTAAAGAACCCTGTCTTGAGACCGTCTTTGACCTGGATGCAGAAAGTGTAAGCATAACCCTCAGAAAACCCTTTGGAGGCAAAAGTATAAAAAGGCCTTTAGACTCACTTGATGATATCAGGATAAGTCACATACGGATTGAACCTGAGAACCCCGATGCTGTAACTTTTGTAAAGAAGATATCCCTGCAGCACGGTACCGTTATCCCGGGGTTTGGAGAGGGAAAGGATTTTTATAGCGTGGAGTTAAGGTTTGACGGTGAAGGGTTTGTCATATTAACCACAGGGACGGAATCAGAGGCCAAGGCAGTTGTTGATCAACTGAGGAGATATATAGATGTATAGGGAATTAAATCAGTGTGAGTATTATTGTTTCGTGACATTGCCATGTGGCTAAATATAAGAATCTGTGTAATCTGAGAAATCTGCGGATATATCAGGCTCTTTTTTCATAATAAACAACCAGTGAGGTGATTGTGCCAAAGAGAGACGATCTTAAGAAGATACTCCTGATAGGTTCAGGCCCGATAGTGATCGGACAGGCGTGTGAGTTTGATTACTCAGGTGCCCAGGCATGTAAGGCCCTCCGGGAAGAGGGTTATGAGGTGGTACTTGTTAATTCCAATCCAGCCACCATTATGACCGACCCTGAAATGGCGGATATTACCTATATTGAGCCGCTGACTACCGGGATAATTGAATTGATTATAGAGAGAGAGAGACCTGACGCCCTCCTTCCCACCATGGGTGGACAGACAGCCCTGAACCTCACTGTTGAGCTTGCTGAGGCAGGAATTCTCGAACGCTACGGGGTTGAACTGATTGGTGCAAAGCTCCATGCCATTAAAAAGGCTGAAGATCGTGAGCTCTTCAAGGATGCCATGGCCAGGATCGGTCTTGATGTTCCGCGTTCCAGTGCTGTCAAGAGAATAAAAGAGGGACTTGATGTTGTAGGCTATGTTGGTTTTCCCGCGATACTGAGACCTGCCTTTACCCTTGGCGGTACAGGCGGGGCCGTGGCATACAACCTGGAGGAATACAGAGAACTCCTTGAGAATGCTCTCAAATTGAGTCCGGTAAGCCAGGTGCTTGTTGAAGAATCAGTGCTTGGCTGGAAGGAATACGAGCTTGAGGTGATGAGGGATGGCAACGACAATGTGGTGATTATCTGCTCCATAGAGAATTTTGATCCTATGGGTATCCATACAGGGGATTCCATTACTGTTGCACCTGCACAGACATTATCCGATAAGGAGTATCAGAGGATGAGGGATGCATCGATTGCAGTCATCAGGGAGATAGGGGTTGATACCGGGGGCAGCAATATCCAGTTTGCCCTGAACCCCGAAGACGGGAAAATGGTTATCATAGAGATGAACCCGAGGGTATCACGTTCATCAGCCCTTGCCTCCAAGGCAACGGGTTTTCCAATAGCAAAGATTGCCGCAAAACTCGCGGTTGGTCTTAATCTTAATGAGATTCCAAACGATATAACGAGAGAGACTCCTGCCAGTTTTGAACCCGCAATTGATTATGTAGTAACAAAGATCCCGAGGTTTGCCTTTGAAAAGTTCCCGGAGGCGGATCCCACACTTACGACCCAGATGAAATCCGTTGGTGAGGTTATGTCAATAGGCAGGACTTTTAAAGAGTCTCTGCAAAAGGCCCTGCGGAGTCTGGAGGCAGACAGTTACGGCCTGGAGGAGAAGATTGCAGAACCTGACGTGATAAAGGAGAAGCTGAAGACGCCAAACAGTGAGAGGATCTGGTACATAGCCCAGGCATTCAGAGAGGGACTGAGGGTTGAGGAGGTTCATGAGATAACCCGGATCGACCCATGGTTTCTGAATAACATCAGAGAGATAGTCGAGTTGGAAAACGAGATTAGATGTTCGCAACCCGCAACCCCTGCTCCGCCACTCCTTTACAAGGCCAAATCATGGGGTTTTTCAGACAGGAGAATTGCCGGGCTTACAGGCCTCAAAGAGGCGGATATCAGGGGGACCAGAAAGAAACTCGGCATGCGTGCAAATGGTTGATACCTGTGCTGCAGAGTTTGAGGCATATACACCGTATCTGTATTCTACTTATGAGAGGCCGTTTTATAAGTTGGAAGACAGGAGTCAGGAGACAGAAGACAGGAGTCAGGAGACAGAAGTCAGAGGACAGAAGTTGGAAGACAGAGGACAGAAGTTGGAAGACAGAGGACAGAAGTTGGAAGACAGAGGACAGAAGTTAGAAGTCAGAGGGCAAGGGGCAGAGGACAGAGAAGAGGATTCGTTATCGGTTCCCGGGGTGGAGTGTGAGTCTAATCCTTCAAGCCGTAAAAAGATCATGATCCTTGGCAGCGGCCCTAACCGTATCGGTCAGGGAATAGAGTTTGACTACTGTTGTGTCCATGCGGTTTTTGCCCTTAAAGAGATGGGGTATGAGACCATAATGGTGAACTGCAATCCCGAGACCGTCAGCACTGACTATGACACATCGGACAGGCTGTACTTTGAGCCCCTCACACTGGAAGATGTCCTGAATATAATAGAGGTGGAGAGGCCGGAAGGTGTTAT
>QIJG01000232.1 GCA_003232715.1 Nitrospirota bacterium | reverse complement strand
AATAGATTAACAAGCAAAAATATAGCTTGCCGATGGATAAGCCGGGACTCTATGCAACTCATAGACAAACCTCGCTTGTTTTAGGATTAGTACAGACCTCTTTAACCGTATCACTTGCTGCCTTACCACCGATGCAGCAATAAACACCACCATCCTTCATGGGAATAGAGCCTTCAACCACTGCGATATACTTGCCCTTCTGATCCCGGACAACATCCTGAAGGGCTTTCTCCGCCTGAAATCCTGCAGCAGCCATGATTGTCTCCTGGTACTCAACATCGAATATATCAAGCAGAATCCTGGCAACGGTTGGATTAGTTGCCCTGAGGAGTGCCTCTGTGTCACCTGCACAGTCCTGAAACTCAAGCCATACGAGGTAAGGTTTTTTTTTCTGCTCCAGGGCTTCGGCTATTTGAGAGGCAAATGTAACGGGAAGTGCAAGCGTGGCTGTCATCAGGGTACAGAATTTCAGAAAATCCCTTCGCGAAACCCCCTTTTTTTTCAGGGCCTCATAAATCGTATCCTCAGATGAGCCGTCTGTTTTTGACACTATCCCCATAAATACTTTCTCCTTTCCTGGTTTAAGGTTTAAATACAGGGTTATTAGTTTATAAAGTAGCACATAAAATGGGAGCTGTCAAGGGATTGTTTAAAAACTGTTGTTGCCTGGTTGATAGCTTGATTCAGGAGAAAATTTTCAAACCTATCCTTCCTTTATCCAGTTAATCCTGTCTGAAAGGCAGTTTCAGTTGCCCCTCTATCCTCTCTGCTCCCCTGTAACCTGCACGATTATATCCCTCTGCCTCCCCCTGTTATCAAAATCAATAAAGACTATCTGCAAATCCTCCTGACTCCCTGAACTATATCTGCCTTCCCGAAATCTGCCTTCCCGAATTTTACACAATCTATCCCTTAAATTTCATGTTTCAAGAACCATCTTCGGGGTTCGGAATGATGTAGTTTACTATTTGATTATTTTTCAGAATGGTTATTTTGTCACGATTCAAGGGCTGGCTTCAGCTACTACGTTTGCAAGCACTGGATTTCGTTAGCGGATATTATACTGTCTCGAATTGAAGGACTTTTAACTGCTCGGGGTTTATTCTGACACTGAGATTGAGCATTTCAACACCCACTACCTTGCCATCTGCGTTGAAATCCAGAATCACACCTGGCTCGACTTCCTCTGATTCTACGATGGACGACTCATCCAGTCGGAAATAAAGAGCATCGCTTTCCTTGTCAACTTTTAATCTCATTTTTGCCTCCTTGCTCTGCGGTCAAAAAATACTGTAATCACTTTCCTTGGTGAAACACGAGGGGTTACAACTACATGCAGAATTCTCCCCAGCAACGGACCCTGCACAGGCTCATCTAAGAAGAGGAAGATATATCCATTACGGAGATAATCCTTACGGAAATCCTTCAGGGGATAAGGGAAGACAAGGACTTTAAGAAAATTAAGGAATATCTTCTGGAATTCCCGATTCACAGAGCAAAGGGCATCGAGACCTACCTTAAAGCGGCCGGGATTTACAGGGATTGCAGAAAAAAAGCAAGACCGTAAGAAAGACGGTCGACTGCATCATAGCCACTATATGCCTGGAAAACGGCCTTCTTCTCCTTCATAATGATAGAGACTTTGACTTTATAGAAGAATGCACTGGTCTCAAGGTGTTGAGAGCATAAAAGGAAAATTATGCCAATACCAATAATGATAAAGGCAGGCCCGGTAGTTCTTGAAGGAGAGCTCTTTGATTCACTAACGGCCCGTGCCACCTTTGATGTCCTTCCGATAGAGACGACTTTCAATGTGTGGGGAGATGAGTTCTATTTTGAGATACCTGTTGATATGCCCCTTGACGAGACTGCTACCATGAAAGTAAAAGCAGGAGATATAGGATACTGGCCTCCAGGCCGCGCAATAGCAATATTCTTTGGTCCCACACCCCTGAGCACAGGGCCTGAGCCGGTTCCGGCAAGTGAAGTAAACATTGTAGGCAGAATCAAGTGTGACGCCAGAGAACTTATTGAGGCAAAGGCTGAAAAGAGGATTATCGTTCAGAAACTATAAAAGTCAGGCCGCCTTCCTTGTGGTTATTCCTTTAATGATGCCTTTATTCTTTTGCCATGCCTTTTGAAGGTCATAATTTTTCTGTGCATTGAGCCAGAAATCAGCGCTCATCCCAAAATATTTGGAAAGCCTTAAGGCCATATCGGGAGAAACAGCCCTTTTGCCATTGACGATCTCATTAACCGTTCTAAAAGATGTCTTTAATTCTTTGGCAAGTTCCTTCTGAGTAATCCCGAGTGGTTTCATCAGATCATCCAGTAAAATTTTTCCTGGATGAATCGGGGCTCTCTTAAGCATAAACATGTTGGTCCTCCTATTTATGATAGTCTGTTATTTCGACGTCATACGCATTGCCATTAGAAAGAAGATGGGGACACATCTCATATTTTCTTGACAACACAAGACTTATTTACTTAGAATTCTATATGCCGAAGATAGCAAGGGGCGTTGCTGTCGAGGAATTCCCATATGTCGAACAGTTTGTTACTGAAATAATGATTTGTGACTGTCCAAACTGTGGATCTAAACAGACAAGGGATTGCGATGGGGGGGTTATCTGAAAAAGATTTTAAATGATACCTTTAAGCTCTATGATTTGTCTAAGCGACAAAAGCAAGAGGTGAGACCTGTCATCTTAGCTGTTTTCCTGATTGTAATGATAGGACTTCTATCTCGGGCAGGGCTTGCATCTGATTCCCCTCCTTCATTGGCTGGTGAGAAATCTTCGGTCTCCGTGACTATTTCTTCAATAGCTACACTACCCGAGGGGGCGAAGGTCTCCGAGCGAATCTTCGGCTTACCTGGTCTTTCAAATGTCGGACGTATTGCACCTAACATCTATCGTGGCGCTCAACCTAAGACTGAAGGGTATAGCACGCTTAAAAAGATGGGCATACGGACTGTTATCAACTTGCGCTTTCTCCATAGTGAGAAAGAGGCTGTCGAGGCAGCTGGAATGAAATCAGTGGAAGTGCCTATGAGTGTGTTTAAGGATGTGGACCCGAAGACGGTAAAGAGGATTATTGCTATCATGACTGACCCTGTAAACCAGCCGGTCTACGTTCACTGTGCCCTGGGACAGGATCGAACGGGTGTCGTGGCGGCAGTTTATCGTATGGAGGTGGATAGATGGTCCCTAACAGAGGCTGAGGCTGAGATGCAAGCGTTCGGGTTCAATGACCTCTGGTATGAGCTCAAGGAATTTGTCCGTCATTATGCGGTCAGTTTAAGGAGATGAAATTTGCCGGCTTGTCGGAACTCCATATTAAAGAATAGAGCGCAATGAAACGAACTGTAAATACAAGATCGGGGTGCTCTCTGCAGCAGCAGGGGCTGGGCACCTGAGAGCAGCAGATGCACTTGTCACGGCATTTGAAAACAGAGACATTTCAGCACGCCATGTAGAAGTCCTCCAATACACCAATTCCGTCTTCAGAAAGGCATATTCCGATTTATATATAGACCTTATCAACCGGCAACCCGAACTCCTTGGATGGGTTTATAATGCCCTTGACCGTCCATGGCGATATCAGAAACGGAGAATGGCCTTAAACAGGCTCAATACAAGTCCTCTCATAAAACTCCTTAAAAAGGAGAAACCCGGCCTTGCGATCTGCACTCACTTTCTCCCCGCGGAGATTCTCCTTTATTTAAGAAGGAAGACCTACCTGGACATACCTGTAGGTGTTGTTGTTACGGATTTTGATGCTCACGCCATGTGGCTGTTCCGTGATGTAGACTGGTATTTTGTGGCGTGTGAGGAGACTAAAGTCTATCTTACCGAAATTGGGATTCCATCTGAATCAATTTTTGTTACCGGCATCCCTGTTGATCCTGCCTTCGCTGTAAAGAAGTCCGGACAGGAGACACGCCAACACCTCGGTCTTGATCCTGATAAAACAACAATACTTATCTCTATAGGTGGATTTGGCGTAGGACCGGTTGAGTCAATAGTTCAAGTCATTCAAAAGGTCCAGCACCCCGTTCAAGTGATTGTAATCTGTGGGAGGAATGAGGAACTCAAGCATCGTCTTATGGGTATCTCTGATACGCGCCATCCCCTAAAAGTAGTTGGCTTTACAAGTGAGATGGACAAATGGATGGCTGCTTCAGACATGTTGGTAGGAAAACCCGGGGGTCTTACAAGTTCAGAAGCATTAGCCAGTGGTCTCATCATGGTTATTGTAAATCCGGTCCCCGGTCAGGAAGAAAGGAACAGTGATCATTTTCTGGAGGAAGGCGCTGCTATTCGATGTAACAACCTACCGGCGTTGGCATACAAGATTGATACACTCCTTTCAGATAGAGCAAGACTATCGAGGATGAAAAGGGCTGTAAAGAAGTTAGCCCATCCCAATGCTGCCTCTGAAATCGTTTCTATTGTTATGGATAAAAAAGCATCATATATTAGGGCTTCTTGATGAGAAAAACATTTTTGATAATGTTTTTTGTTTTTAGCATGACTTTTCCTTCAACTACAGCAGCTATTTCTGTAGATGAGATTGAGATTATCGACTATGGAATATATAAAGGTCAATTGATGGCTTTTACCAAAGCTATTATGGATTGGACAAGTCGCCGGGTGCTGTCATGACGGCTTTCAAATACATTGGACACTATGTTCTGCACCGAGGCGCTTGAAGAGGCGCTTGGAAAATTCGGGAACCCGGAGATATTCAACACCGACCAAGGCAGCCAGTTCACATCGGAGGCGTTTACGGAGATACTCATCTCTCAGGGTATTAGAGTTAGTATGGATGGCAGGGGCCGGTGGATGGATAATGTCTTTATCGAGAGGCTCTGGAGAAGTGTAAAGTACGAGGACGTGTATCTGAAGGCTTATGAGTCGGTAGGGGAGGCTCGTCAGGGACTTAAGGAGTATTTCGAGTTCTACAACCATAAGCGTCGGCATCAGAGCCTTGACCGGAGAACCCCAAATGTTGTTTACTGCAGTACGCTGCCTCAGAAGCGGGTGG
>QIJG01000294.1 GCA_003232715.1 Nitrospirota bacterium | reverse complement strand
TATCCACAGGGTAGCCCTTTACTATATGGTGATAACGGGTTATCGGCATTACCAGTCTTGCGTTTGTCTTGTCAGGGTTCATAAAGACGCTCCGGTCAATCTCCTCATAGGCATATCCGGGCTGCAGATCGTCAAGTCTCACAAATGCGCCTATCTCCGTACCATATCCGGCTACCCTTCCGTTGCCGTCAAGACCCAGAGACCCCATATCGTCAAAAATTGTTCGCATCTCGCAGATATGCTCTTCCGAGAGTAGCCGGAGGGCTTCAAGGGTTTCCGATTTACCTGCGCCGCTGTCTCCCATTATTACAACGTTTGCAGTTCCTCCGGATTTGAGTTTTATGTAAAACATGGCCCCATGAACAGGCAGTCTGCCCCTTTTAAGCATTGCTATATTATGTAGCGTGAGGGTCATTTTTTTGAAGTAGCCGAAATAGTCCACCTCTTCGGAATGCCTTATGATGCCGATAAGCGTACCACTGCCTTTGTCTTCATGAAAAACCGTGTCTCCAGTGAGGTTGTCATTTGTAAGGCCGAAGATCAGCATCAGGTCAGGCCTCCTGTCCTCTATATCCTCATAATCCGCTATCTCAAAGAGATTGCTCATAGTGAGTCCAAGGGATATAAAATCCCGATGAAAATATATAAAGGCAGTCAGGTCTCCGACCTTTGCAGGAAAACAGAACCACTCCTCAGGGTTAAGTATGAGCATCTCCTTTGTTAACGTCGGTATTTCTTCAAATCTGCCCTTTCTTTTATTCATTGCAGGGTACAGTATCAGCGGAGGTTCTATAAGGGAAAGCCGGATAAAAGGTATCTCCTTCAGTATAGCGTAGGTTTCGGGACAATCCCAGGCTATCCTCTCAAGGAGCATGCCCATGTTTGCCCCGGCCGGCAATTGCCTGTAAACCCTGGGGTTCTTGCCCGTCAGGTTTTCACTGATACGTCTGTAAACATAGAGAACGAGGTTCTTGAACTCCTCATTCAATTTTATAAACTGGGTATGGTGGATACTGCTTTTAGAGTACCTGGACCTTGGGGGGGCCTCAAGATAGATAAACCTTTCGAACCTCCTCCAGTAGTTGTATAATTCTTCGATAAACTCATGCAGGTATTCTTTTTCAGAAAGGATGGGGCTGAACTCGCTGTTCATGGCGATAATCTCTTCTGCGGTATGGCTGGAAAGGAGTCTGAAGAGGTTTACAATATGCCCGGTTAGTTCATCTCTTTTCAGCCCATGCAGATTGTTCTTCAGGAATGCAAATATCGAACTCTCCCTGGCTGCGTTTCGCTCTATAAAACGGTCAACGGTCTCTTCAAACAGCTCGCTCCTCAGTAGTTGTTCCGACGTATCACAGTAAAGGCCCGAATAGTCAACTATCACCTTCCCGCGGGTTATGATATATGGTTTTTTTACAGTCAACATAATCTCGTCATTTTCCTGATACAAATACCGTAGCTTCCTTGTGGTAGCTACAATTAATATATTATATCAGATGTTGTGTTACTTTTATTAAGGTGGCAGTTTAAAAAGCAATTCCCGGTAAATGATAGAATGCTGATATAGAGTGAGTTTAAGGTAAAAAAACAGAAAGACTTCAGGGAAGTTGGTTTGTCAAGGTTTCTCCCCGGGTTATGCTGCTTGACAGAAGGCCTCTTTTTGTTTTATCCTTACATCGTGATATAGTGATATAAGGAGGAGGTTATGTTGAGAGATTTTATTTTACAGGCAAAGGCGGTATCCGACGAGACACGGGTGAGGATATTGAAACTCCTTGATGACAGGGAGTTATGTGTCTGTCAGTTGATGGACATATTGGAGATGGGACAGTCAACGGTCTCAAAACATCTCGGGATACTGAAAACAGCGGGTCTCGTTGAATGCAGAAGAAACGGAACCTGGACATTCTATAGCCTGCCGGATAAATTGATAAACACCTATAATCTTGACTTCATAAAACTCCTCTCTTCATCTCTGAGGGATGATGCCCTGATACTGGAAGACAAAAAGAGGTTAAAAGAGTCTGTCAGGCAGGATATAAAGGTATTGTGTAAGCCTGGCAAAAAGGGGAGCAATGGCACAAAATAACTCGTTACATGTTGAGGGTTAACGTTTATGGAGGTAGAAAATGCTTAAGGTAATGTTTTTATGTACGGGAAATTCCTGCCGCTCGCAGATGGCGGAGGGGCTTGCGCGGGGACTCGGGCAAGGACGGGTAGCGGTATATAGCGCAGGACTTATACCGGCGGGCGTAAATCCCTATGCAAAAAAGGTAATGAAGGAGGTCGGGATTGATATTTCCGGTCAAAAATCAAAAGCTATTGATGAAGGACTACTCAGAAAGATGGATGTAGTAATTACCCTCTGTGGAAATGCAGCGATAGCATGTCCGGTGACACCTTTGGAGATTAAACGCCTTCACTGGCCCATAGAGGACCCCGTGGAAACTATAGGAACAGATGACGAGATTTTAGAAGCGTTCAGAAAGGCAAGGGATGAGATAAGGGAAATGATAGAGGGATTTCTTGCTGAAACAACATAGTATTACCATGTATGGCATGACTGAATTTCAGAAAAGTTTTTCAGGGTCTGACGGTCGATTGGTTTCGGGTTGCTGAAAAACATAGCCCACAGTATCGAGGAGTCAGACAGGAATAAAGGACTATTCAAAGTTTTTTGAAATTCGGTCGTGCCATACATTTCCGGGATTACGGGAATTACAAGTAACCGTAACTTATACACAGATTCTAAATGAGGAGGTACGGGATGCTCAGAAGGGCACTTGAAATGCTGCACAACTTCAGGCTTCTGCCGGTCTTTGTTATCATCAGTATGGTCATCGGCATTGCAATCAGCAAGTGGTACGGCATCTCGGACTTCCAGCTGACACCACCAATTGATGCCATCAAGGCAATCTTTCACGGCTCATATGAATTCAGCCTTCCAAACACCATTGCCCTCGGCATTGTAGCCGGCCTCTTCATGATGATATACCCTGCAATGGCAAATATCAGGTTTGAGGATTTAGGCAAGGCGGTCCGCTCGCCAAAACAGCTCCTGATAGTCATGTTCTTCAACTATGCCATAGCGCCATTCTTCATGCTCCTGCTTGCAAAGGTCTTTTTGAGCGGAGAACCTGATTTGTACACAGGCCTCGTCCTTTACGGAATAGCCCCATGTATTGCAATGGTGATAGTCTTTACATATCTTGCCGCAGGAAACGGTCCCCTTGCCATAATCCTTGTGGCCGTTAACTCAATAATACAGATGATCCTTATCCCGGTTTATGCAAAACTCCTTTTAGGCGAGATAGTTTTTGATGTATGGGTGGTTGGAGAGAGTGTGGTGCTTTATCTCGGCATACCGCTTGTAGCCGGAATACTTACCAGATTTCTTGGGGTCAGGAGATTTGGCGAAGAGTGGTTTCACAAACTGAAATTCTACCTTGATACCCTATCAATCGCGGGTTTGTTGTTTACACTCGTTGTGATGTTTGCACTGAAGGGTGACTTAATACTTAAGAGACCCGTCTTGATAATTCAGATGGCGATACCGATGACGATCTTCTTCTGGGTAATGTTTGTCGTTGTCTATCTCACGGGTTGGAAAACAGGGCTTAATTATGAGGATGCTGTTGCTGTGGGGTTTAACTCCACGGGAAGGGATTTTGAGATAGCCATTGCTATTGCAATAACGGCATTTAGCCCTGCAGTGGCACTTGCCACGGTTATCGGACCATTGATTGAAGTACCGGTAATGCTTGTGCTTGTCTGGGTTGCAAAGAAGACGGAGCATAAGCTGTTTGGCCCTTCAGGCAACCGAAAGGAGGAATTGATATGAAGATCGAAATCTATGACCCACCGATGTGCTGCTCTTCGGGGCTGTGCGGGCCGGCAATTGATCCGGTACTGGTCAAAATGAATGACGCTGTACTGGCATTAAAAAAACAGGGCGTTGCAGTAGAAAGATTCAATCTTGCCCAGCAGCCAAAGGCATTTATGGAAAACCCGGAGATGAAACAGCTGATCAGCAAAAACGGCAAAAAGATACTGCCGGTTACCATTGTAAATGGTAGTGTTTTTGAGACAGGCGGGTATCCAGTATACGAGGAGTTGTGCAAGGCGCTCGGGATTGAGTCAATAAGTCAGGGAAAACCAATACCATTAAAGATGATGTAGCAGAAAGTGAGCGGCTATGGCTTTTCTTCGTCTTTAAATCCGCGTTAAATCTGAGAGGATCTGCGGCCAAAATTTATTAAAGGGAGTATCAAATGACAAGATATATCTTTTTCTCAGGCAAGGGTGGTGTCGGCAAGACCACCATGGCCTCTGCCACTGCCATTCATTATGCACTGACAGGGGAGAGGACACTGATTGTTACCACAGATCCCGCCTCTAATCTTGCAGACGTATTTGAGCAGGAGATAGGACATAAGATAACACCGGTCAAAGGGGTTTTAAAAAACCTCTTTGCCATGGAGATTGACCCTGATGAGGCAACGAGAGAGTATAAAGAGGGGATAATCGGCCCGTACAGGACAATTATGCCGGAGGATATAATCGCCTCGCTTGAAGAGCAACTGAGTGGCCCCTGTACAACAGAGATGGCCTCCTTTGACAGGTTCATCGATTTTATGGAGACTGATGAATATGATGTAATTGTCTTTGACACTGCCCCGACAGGACACACAATAAGACTCCTGGAACTCCCTGTGGACTGGTCACGCCATATTGAGGAGGCCTCAAAAGGTTCAGGGCAGACCTGTCTTGGCCCTGTCCAGTCCCTTCAGGACTCAAAGGACAAATACGACAGGGCAACCGCCCTCCTCAAAGACACTGAAAGGACAACCTTTATCTTTGTTATGAGGCCTGATAAACTGTCCCTTTATGAGACATTGCGGGCATCAAGGGAGCTTGAGACTATCGGTATCAAACCAGGAGAGATTATTATTAACGGCATCCTGCCCAAAGAGGTCTGCGAGATGCACAGCAGAAGGTAATCAGCGAAACTGAAGACGCAATAGAGAGGCCGAAACGGTACATGCTCCTGAGGGATAACGAAGTGAAGGGTTTTGATGCATTGAGAAGCATAGCCGAAGAATTGTTTGCAAAAAATCCCCATTCTTTAACAATCCCCACTTTGGCAAAGGGGGGTGAGGGGGGATTTTCAGATGAAGAATACAGCGCAGCCCTCACTATTGTAAAGCCGGATA
>QIJG01000016.1 GCA_003232715.1 Nitrospirota bacterium | reverse complement strand
CAACGGAATAACATTCCTTGATGGCGGTAATCTGTGGAACCCCTGCACCGGCTATTACCCTTGTCGTACAGATAGACCCGGGACCTATTCCTACTTTTATGGCATCGGCGCCTGCCTCGATAAGGTCTCCGGCACCCTCTTTAGTCGCAACATTGCCGGCTATCATATCAACCTCAAACTTCTTTTTCAATTCCTTCAGTGTCTTGATCACCGCATTACTGTGTCCATGGGCCGTATCAATAACCAGGACATCAACACCGGCACTTACAAGAATCGTTGCCCTCTCTATAGCCTCCCTGCCGACACCAACCGCCCCTCCAACACGCAACCGGCCTACGGAGTCCTTGCAGGCATGGGGGTATTTTCTCCTCTTCTCTATGTCCTTTATGGTTATTAATCCCTTCAGTTTATAGTCCCTGTCAACAATGGGAAGCTTTTCAATCTTGTACTTATGCAATGTCTCTTTTGCCTCATCGAGGGTGATATTCTCAGTGGCTGTAATGAGCCTTTCCTTTGTCATTACATCCTTGACCTTTCGCTCCATATGTGTCTCAAACCTGAGGTCCCTGTTTGTGAGGATACCTGTTAGTTTGCCCTTTACCGTTACGGGAACCCCTGATATCTTGTAACGGGTCATTAAGGCAAGGGCGTCACTGATAGGGGCATCCGGCGAGACGGTTATCGGGTCGATAATCATACCGCTTTCAGACTTTTTAACCTTGTCAATCTCAAGGCCCTGCCTGTCGGGAGGCATTGCCCTGTGTATGAACCCGATGCCTCCTTCTCTTGCAATGGCAATGGCCGTGGAGGCTTCAGTGACTGTATCCATTGCAGAAGTGACAATGGGCGTGTTTAAGACAATATTGCGTGTGAGGTAAGTTGTGACGTCAACCTCTTTTGGAATCACATCGGACTTTGCCGGAATGAGAAGGACATCATCAAAGGTAAGGCCCGTGGGAACATTTTCCTCTACCATATGCACCTCATAATTTATTTAATTTGAAAATTCACAACAGACCTGAACTCCTGAACTCCTGAACTCCAAATGGAATTTTTAATTCTAACACGATAATTTTCCAGAAATCAAATTGATCTGTAATATCTATAGGGAATTAAATCTTCCCTCAACCGGTTTCAGCAGTGTTCCTGTAGCTTTTTTAACCTTGGCGCCGCCTTTCACCGTGAATTACCTCGTAGGGGCGAGGTTTCCTCGCCCTAATAACTCGCCCTAATAACAGTCTTCACCATGCATTACCGGTAGCCCTGAACTGTTGCGGGAAAATCCAAAAGTTGACAACTACCCTATAAAATCAGTATTATGTTTTTAAGGGGATAAAACGAAAACTGACTCTGTAAAAGTGATACATTTAATAACATTTGCCCTATGCATAAGGAGCATATATGTTTGAAAAATTTACAGAACGAGGAAGAAAGGTAATTATATATGCCAAGGAAGAGGCGGAAAGACGGCAGAATGATTATCTGGGGACCGAACATCTGCTTCTTGGATTGATCAGGGAACAGGATGGCCTGCCGGTTGTCGTTCTCAAGAAGATGGGACTTTCCATAGAAGAGGTTCGCATAGAGGTCGAGAGGAATCTTCCCGTAGGCACCAACCTTCTCACGTTTGGGGATATTCCATTTACACCAAGGGCTAAAAAAGTACTTGAACTCGCAGTCGAGGAGGCAAGGCTCCTTGGCCATAACTATATCGGCAGCGAACACCTTCTGCTTGGCCTGGTGAGGGAGGATGAAGGAATTGGTGGAAAAATTCTCAGAAACCTGGGAGCCAATCTGCTCGGGGCAAGGCAACTCTCCATAAATCTGTCAATGAGGACGCAGCCTCACCTACGGGAAAAGAAGACAGCCACTCCCGCGCTTGATGAGTTTGGAAAAGACCTGACTGTTCTTGCTAAAAAAGGAAAACTTGACCCTGTTATCGGCAGGGAAAAGGAGATAGAGCGTGTCCTGCAGGTACTAGGCCGGAGGGTCAAAAATAACCCTGCAATTATTGGTGAGCCCGGAGTCGGCAAAACTGCGATTGTGGAAGGCCTTGCCCAGAAGATTGTTTCCGGCGATGTTCCCGACCAATTGCTGTGCAAGAGAATCATATCCCTTGACCTCGGTGCCCTGATTGCGGGGACCAAATACAGGGGGCAGTTTGAGGAGAGGTTAAAGGTAGTAATGAAAGAGATAACTCAATCCGACAACATCATACTCTTTATTGATGAACTCCATACGCTTATTGGTGCGGGTGCCGCAGAAGGGTCGGTAGATGCTTCCAGTATGTTGAAACCTGCCCTTTCCAGGGGTGAAATACAGTGTATCGGAGCTACCACTGCCGATGAGTTCAGAAAGTATATTGAAAGGGATGGCGCCCTTGAGAGGAGATTCCAGTCAATCTATATTGATCCCCCGAATATGGAGGAGACTATAGATATTCTTATAGGTTTAAAGAGTAAATATGAGGCGCATCACAGGGTTAAATACAGTGAGGATGCCGTTGTAACTGCAGCGAAGATGTCCGACAGATATGTATCGGACAGGAATCTGCCGGATAAGGCCATTGATGTAATAGATGAGACCGGTTCGAGAATCAAACTCAAGAGGTATACTCCGCCCCTTGAATTGAAGGATATTGAACAGGACCTTGAAAGGCTTTCCAAAGAGAAAAATCTTTATATCAAGCTGCAGGATGTTGAAAGGGCGGCATCCCTGAGGGGAGAGGAAGAGAAACTCAAGAGGTTACATGATCAGCTTCACAAACAGTGGCGTGATAATCTCACCAAGGATATCCCCGTTATCAAGGCAGAGGATATTGCTTATACCGTCTCAAAGATGACGGGAATACCTCTTATCAAACTTGAACGGGAAGAGACTGAGAAACTGCTCCTTATGGAAAAAGAACTGCACAGGAGAATTATTGCCCAGGATGAGGCAACCCGGGCAGTCTGCCGGGCCATAAGACGTTCCAGGGCAGGACTTAAAAACAGGAAAAAACCCATCGGTTCTTTCATCTTCCTTGGTCCGACAGGTGTGGGTAAGACCGAGCTTGCAAAGGCCCTTGCAGAGTTCCTCTTTGACGATGAGAGCTCTCTTGTCAAGATTGATATGTCGGAGTATATGGAGAGATTTAATGTCTCAAAACTCACCGGGGCTCCTCCGGGCTATGTGGGTTATGAAGAAGGCGGGCAACTTACCGAGAGGGTGAGGAAAAAACCATATTCGGTGGTGCTGTTTGATGAGGTAGAGAAGGCCCACCCTGATGTATTTAACGTACTGCTTCAGATCCTTGATGAAGGAGTGCTTACCGACAGTGTTGGAAGAAAGATAGACTTCAAGCATACGGTTATTATTATGACCTCCAATCTTGGCGCCAGGATTATAGAAAAGGCCACGCCATTAGGTTTTCAGCGTAACAGTGCTGATGACGTCTATACGAAGATCAAGGACAATGTGCTTAATGAGCTGAAGAAGACCTTCAATCCCGAATTTCTGAACAGGGTTGATGAAATAGTGGTCTTCCATCCCCTTGACAAGATACATCTATACTCCATAATTGACCTGCTTATAGATGAGACCAACAAACAGCTTGTTGAGCAGGAAATAGTCCTTGAAGTTACCAACAAGGTAAAGGAATGGCTTGTTGATAAATATTATCAGCCTGTTTACGGCGCCAGGCCAATGAGAAGGGCTGTGCAGAAAGAGATAGAGGACTATCTCTCTGAAGAGATGTTAAAGGGAAGGTTCGAGGGAGCCAACAAGGTGGTAGTGGTTCTTGAGGATGGGAAGCCCGTCTTCAGGGTAGCACATAAGGAAGAATTGCTGACAGCAGGTGTCAATTAAACGTTGAGCATACGCGGAATTATCCTTGGAGTTATCCTTGTCCTGGGAGTATTCCTCGTAATTTTAACTCAGAAAGACAGAAGTCCGCAGATGCGCAGCGCAGTCGTGGGCCTTGAGGCTCCCGGGTTTGTCCTTCTTGACGGTAACGGGACGACAGTTAAACTTTCCCGGTTCAAAGGAAAGACGGTATTTCTGCACTTCTGGGCCTCGTGGTGTCCAAACTGCAGGGAGGAACTTCCTTCTATTCAGGCCCTGTATAACAGGAAGAAATCAGACCCGGACTTTGTCTTCCTGAGCGTTGCATACCGTGAAGACCCGGCTAAAACCATGGATTATCTGAAAGCAAATCATTATGATATCCCCCTGTTTACCGACCCGGGGGAAAAGGCAGTGCGGGCATACGGTGTCACGGGTGTGCCTGAAACATTCATAATAGGCGCGGATGGAATATTGCGAAAAAGGGTTATAGGAGCAGGGGATTGGAGTGGGTATTAGTATTGACGATTGACTATTGATTATTGACGATTGAAAAGTTGGAAGAACCATAATCTTATAAAGTATGAGAAAAACGCACACTCCGGAGAGAGCCCTCCTTTTCATAGCCAGCCTGTATTCTGACGAAGAGTTTTACTTGAAGGCAAAGGAACAACTGATAAAGAGTTTCGGTGAATTGTTGTTTGAAAGTGAGTGCCTTCCATGGGGCCATTCGGAATATTACAGGTATGAGCTGGGTTGGCCCATAACCAGACGGTTTCTCACGTTTAAGAAGAGATTTAATACCGGGACAATAAGAGAGGTAAAGCTTGTCACCAATGAGCTTGAAGAAATGTTTTCTGTTGACGGCAGAAGGAAAGTGAATCTTGACCCCGGCTATATCACAGAGGCAAAGGTGGTACTTGCCACAACAAAGAACTATCCCCATAGAATATATCTCGGCAGTGGTATCTTTGCAGAGGTAACACTATTTTACACAAAAGGAAAATACCGGTCCCATCAATTCACCTACAGGGACTATGGTTCTCCGGAGTATCTCGGTATCTTCCACGAGATACGGGAATTGCTTAGAGACACCGTGCCTTTGTCCCATCCGGGACAGCATTATTAACCCTGCAAATAAATACAGAGTTTTTAGATGGTTAAAGTTTTGTAGCACAAACAGAAAAAAACAATATATGTCATTCTGAATTTATTTCAGAATCTCTAAGAATCAACATGTAACGTTTTAGTATAGACCCTGAATCAAGTTCAGGGTGACAAATC
>QIJG01000142.1 GCA_003232715.1 Nitrospirota bacterium | reverse complement strand
CCTCTTTCTTCTCCTTGTAGGTAGGCACCCTCTCAAGCCAGCCCAGAGGGGTTATCATGCTCAGGAGGACGTGGAGTTCTGCATGTTCAAGTACTTTGGACTGGACAAAAATAGTGCATTTGTCGGGGTCGAGCCCTGCAGCAAGGAAATTCAACAGCAGATCAGCAGTGTATTCCTTTATGACCGATGGGTTGGCGTAGTTGGTAGTGAGGGCATGCCAGTCTGCAACAAAGTAAAAACACTCGTACTCATCCTGTAGCCTGACCCAGTTATGTAATGCCCCCATCAGGTTTCCTATATGCAGATATCCGCTTGCTTGCATGCCGCTTAAAACCCTCTCCAATTTTCTGCCTCCCTTCGTGTGTATATTTTGTATAAACCCCGCTCATAACAGAAAATATAATATGTAAAACGTTTATATTATAAAAAAAACCCTGAAAGAATTGCTTTCCGGAGAGGATCCCCCGGATTGCATATAGAAAACGTGTCAACTTTCAACTCTGCATCGCAACTCAAGGGATCAGGAATCATACTTACTTGCATAGACCCTGAAATCCAGTTCATCGAATATCGAATTCTTGTATTCCAGCCATTCAAGAAATGCTGTATCAATGGTGTTTGTCCGGAAAGCGTCAACTAATTTATTGAAGTTCAGGATATGCTCCCTTGTCCTTTTTGCTGAATATTCCATAGCAGTCTTTGTTGTCATCAAAAATGCCCAGTCACTGCTTTGAGCAAGCAGCAGTTCCCTGGTTAATTGATCCAGGACCCGTTCCCTTATAAGGTCCGTCTCGTTGTAATGCTTGTTTGCAAGGTCCTCCAGGGTATCGGCCATATAATGCAGATGTCTGTAAATCCAGTCGTTTTCACTATTGAGCCATACATCATAATATCCCTCGTAGCCCCACGATGAGGGGCTTGGAGATATTACCTGATTTTGCGGATGCAAATTCAGGTATTCCGTGGGTGTTATCGCCTTCATCACCCTGTTTTTATCAATCTCGCAAAAGAGACGGTATAAGAAATCAGGCCCCTCAAACCACCAGTGTCCAAAAAGTTCAGCATCATAGGGTGAGACCACAACCGGCGGTCTACTCATAAGGGCACCCAGCGTTTCCATCTGTTTTTTTCTTTCAGAATGAAAATGCAGAGCATGCTCAAAGGCTTTTTTATGTGCTGCTACCGGGTCATAGGGTTCCTTAATATCAGTTGAACCGGTAATCCTGTAATATTTAAGCCCTGTAAAGGTCCGGATTCCGTCCGGGCTGATGTATGGTTTAATATACTCAAAGTCGAGATCAAAGCCCACATCCCTGTAAAAATCACGGTAATTGAAGTCCCCGGGGTATCCTTCACTGGAATCCCACACCTGTTTGGAAGATTCAGGGTCCCTGCCAAAGGCCGCTATTCCATTCATTGTATAAACAGGTGCATAAACTGAATATTTCGGTGTAGGCCTGCCATTCATCAATCCGTGTGAATCGAGAAAGAAAAATCTTATACCATGCTCTCCCAGGATTCCGTCAAGGCCTTCAAAATAAGCACATTCAGGCAGCCAAATCCCCTCCGGTGATTCCCCGAAATGTTTATTATACGAATCTACTGCCACTTTAATCTGAACTTCAACCGCCCTGGGGTTTATGCCAAGCAGGGGCAAAAAGCTGTGAGTGGCCCCACAGGTGATAATCTCTATCTTCCCCAAATCTCTGAAGTACCGATAACCGTTTAATACATTGTAATTCAAAAAATCTATAAAAAAAGACTTTATCTCTCTAAATTTATTGTTGTAAAAACAGGCAGCAGGCAGAAAATCCCTGTCATCTCCTAATCTGTTAATCTCTTTTTCAGACAGCTCAATGAGCTTATCTAAATGTTTTAAATATTGTGCTGTGAGGTATTCGTCCGAAAACATCTCTAACAAAGGCGGAGTTATTGACACGGTTAATCTGAAATCAATATTTCCATCAACCATATCTTTCATCTTTATAAGCAGGGGGATATATGTTTCGGAAATGGCTTCAAAAAGCCAATGTTCCTCTAAAAAATAGTCATATTCGGGATGTTTTACAAAAGGCAGGTGTGAATGCAGTACAGGGATCCAGTATCCTTTCATGATCTTTTGCGGATTAATAAACTTTGGTCCTTAATGTTTCACTGGAAGCAGAAATCCCATGCCCTGCTCCGGTCTCTTCATAATAGTTTTGGAGGGGGGTGATGCCATATCATGAGTGTCCTCACTTCCTGATACCCATACAGTACCGCCAAGGCCTTTTATTTTCTCCATCCAGATTTCCTCTCCTGTCCCTGCAATCTCAGGAGAAGGGGGGGGAACAGTCCTTGATTTTAACAGCCCGGCAAATTCGCCATTCTTTAATATCCCGATTTCTGCAACAAGAGGTCTAAATAATGCATGATACTTTATATAGTTTTTGCCAATCCTCTCTTTTATTTCGAATGAACAGACCTCTTTCCGGCTGTCTCTCTCGGAAATTTTTATTATTAATTCAGCAGAACCGATATTTAATTCCCGGAGCCTGCTATTGAGTAATTTATCCGTTATTTCCCAGTAGACAAAATTCATATCCGCATTAACCGGCATTACTACAATCGTATCAATATTGTAGCCTTTGGGAATCTCCTGAGTGCCGAATACGGAATTGTTTTTATCGTCTGAGCCTATGGGCTCAAATACAATAGTGTCCCTGGGAAGACATTTACCTTCCCGGCTATCTTCAGACTCTTTCCTGCCCTTTTGTTCCATCATTAACCCCGGGGGTTTTTCCATTTCGAGTGGGTAAAAACTCCTGAACATCTAAAAAGAACTTTTTTCTCAGTGGTAAGCTAACAAAAGGCTGTAGTCCCTGTCAACCTGAGGTACGAAACAATGAAACTCCCACTCTGTCCTTATTAATGTTGTATCAGGTTTTTCCTTATGGTATACTCTCTTTAGTTCATCTTTGCTCTTGGCAAATCAACGTTTTCTGTAATTTTATCAAAGCTTTTTAAGGAATAACTACATGTTTATTGTCATGGTTGCAACAGAGTGTGCTCCGGTGGCCAAAGTTGGTGGTCTTGCTGATGTGGTTTTCGGACTCAGCCGTGAGCTTGAGGTCAGGGGGAATTCCGTCGAGATTATACTCCCCAAGTATGACTGCATGAGATATGACCATATTTACGGGTTTCAGGAGACATTTCATGACCTCTGGGTCCCTTTTCATGATCAGTGGATACACTGCTCTGTCTTCTTCGGCTTCGTACATGGGAGAAGGTGTTTCTTTATTGAACCCCATTCGCATAATAATTTTTTTAACCGCGGTATTTACTATGGTCATCCGGATGACCCGGAACGGTTTGCATTTTTTTGCAGGGCGGCACTTGAATTTATGCTGAAGTCAAATAAGCGGCCCGACATCATCCACTGCCATGACTGGCAGACGGGTCTTGTCCCTGTACTCCTGTTTGATATATATAAATATCTGGGCATGAGCCATCCCCGTGTCTGCTATACCCTCCACAACCTCAAACATCAGGGTGTAACAGGAGAGTTCATACTGCGTGCGGTCGGTTTAAACCGGCCTGATTACTATTTTAACCAGGCCCGTCTCCAGGATAACTTCAACCCCTCTGCAATAAATATGATGAAGGGCGGGATTGTGTATTCCAACTTTGCAACCACGGTATCTCCGGGATATGCCTGGGAAATACAGAACACAGACCTGGGGTACGGTCTCAACCATACCCTGCACGTGCATGGCCAAAAGTTTGGAGGTGTCCTCAACGGCATTGATTACGATATATGGAACCCGGAAATTGACTGCTATATACCGTATAATTACGGAATCGACAGACTTGATGTCAAATACGGCGATAAAGAGACGCTCCGCCACCGATTGTTGCTCCGGCAGGATTTTAAGCCTGTCATCTCGTATATAGGCCGGCTGGACCACCAGAAAGGGGTCGACCTCATCAGACATGCGATCTTTTATGCGCTGGATAACGGTTGTCAGTTCGTGCTGTTGGGCTCAAGCCCTGACCCTGGAATTAATGACTTTTTCCGGCACCTCAAACATTATTTAAACGACAATCCTGATTGCCATCTTGAAATAGGATACAATGAGGAACTGGCTCACCTGATTTATGCCGGCGCTGATATGATAGTCATGCCCAGCCTGTTTGAGCCGTGCGGACTGACGCAGATGATCGCCATGAAATACGGCACCGTCCCCATTGTAAGGGCAACAGGTGGATTAAAGGATACCGTCTTTGATGCCGACTATTCGGACAAGCCCTATCATGAACGAAACGGGTATGTATTCAATGATGCAAACCATGAGGGGCTGGAATCCGCCATGCACCGGGCTATCGGTATGTGGCATGCCTATCCGCAATACTTCAGGGACTTGATGGTGAATGGAATGAGGTACGACTATTCATGGACCCATCCCGGCCAGAATTACATGAATATTTATGAATATATCAGAGAGAAGTAAAATCAACGCTTCTCAAATAGATAACCCGGTCATTTAATCCTCCAGCCCCGGCTCCCTCGTAGTTACAAGCACAATACCCTCTCCCGGCTGTAGTTCGTACGAAAAAGGTTCGGGGATATAGTCAATGGGATCTTCCGGAGATACATCATTCAAGGGAGCCCTTGCCTGAACAAATTCATATAGGCTATCTGCATAAAAATGCTGTCTGTTGTGGATGTCCTTATTGAGAATAAGGAGTGCCTCCTCATGTGTAGTCGTGGATGCCTTCCACATGATCAGGACGTTGGCATTATTATGGGGTAACATTTCGGTTGGGGCATCTTCCTGAAAAATTACGTACTGCTCCTTGATCCTGTTGACCTTTTCTATGAAGGAGGTCAGATCGATACCGGTCTCCTCCCAATCCTCCGGCCTTGTTTTGACCACATGGAGCTTTTTGCGAAAACCGAATTCAAATCCTATGGGCATCATACCCCCTGCAGAATAGAGTGAAGAGAAGAGATATCGTTGTTTGAGACCATTTATGTTGCCATGGAGTTCCTCGCAGAGCCTCACTGTGTCATGGCTTTCCGGAAAACTTATTGATGGGGCTATCTCCCGTGTAAGGTGATACTGCTCCATCAGCCAGGGACTATTAAGATCCCACCATTTGGAGCTGTTGAATATATAATCAAAACCGGCGCTGGCGGTCTTTCTGGTCTGGTCTGCCGGACATCCCAGGGTTTCGGCAAAAAAGAGTACATCCGGATAGATCGCCTTTGTCTCACTAATGAGTCTCTGCCAGAAGTTTTTTGGGACCTGATAGGCAGCATCACACCGGAATCCTTTAAAGCCAAGCTTAATTAGAAAGGTTACCACCTTAAAGAAAAACTGAAAAAGCCCTTCCTTGTCCCGTGTATACCTGTGATCGAACCTCGCCAGGTCCCTCCACACAACCTTCTTCCCGTTTTCATCGCAGAATGGATGAGCAACTTTTCCATTCCTCTCCCATTGAAACCAATCGGGGTGTTCCTGTATCAGGTCGGAATCAACGGCACAATGGTTAACCACCAGGTCTATCATCATCCTGAGCCCCAGTTTCCCTGCAGTCTCAATGGCCCCTTCCACCTGTTGCCGGGGGGACTTTTTAGTGCGGGAGTCTATCAGCAGTGGGTTAAAACTGAAGTAATTCTTTATTGAATACAGGCTGCCGGAGGAGCCGGGAAGGTGAACGGGATTAACAAAAACCCAATTGAAACCCATCTCAGAGGCCCGTACCAGATGGCTCTCCCATTCGGTAAACCGTCCAGACAGCAAGGGGAACAGATTGTAAACAATCATCTTTTCAGGTTTTCTCATCACCATCTCCTCCTTAATTTAATTAGAAGTTTTTACCAGGACCCGGCAATAAAAACCTCAATTGTTGAAAGGGAGCGATATGATTGACTCTGAACGGTTTTCAGTTTTATCCGCATTTATTGAAGGATAAAACTGCCTCGGAGCCCCGGCAGGATGCCGGGACGAGAATGAGTGAAGAGTCTGTCATATCGCTTCCAACAAGCTTCCATCACGAGTCTCCGTGTTTTAACATTTGATATAACCTGTCGCGTGCCTGATTGAGCAAAGAGCGGGGCTGCGGCCACTGTTCAAGTATTACAGAGCCTGAAAACCTGCGTTTCTTCATCTGTTCTATAAATCCCTGTATGCCGGACGGGTCTTCCCTCGAAGGTCCGGTAAAGACAGTCAGATGGCTGTCAAGGTCGCCATAGTTTTCGTGCATATGGATATGGATGACCGGCACCGGCGGATCAAGCTGCTCAACGAATCCCAGGTAGTTGTTACGGGTGGAACTGTACAGATTGGCATGCCCTATATCAAGGCACATCCCTACGTGTGCCACCTTCGCAGCCCCCATCTCCCTGAAGAGTCCAAACAGTCTGTTGAAATCATCCGGAGGGGTAAGCGGTGTGTTTTCTATGGAGAGCCTTATGCCGATCTTCGCTGAAAGCATTACAATCGGGGTAATTGCCTTCACATAACTATCCAACCCCTCATCAGTATAGAGATGAAGATTAAGCAGTGTTGCACCGATATCCTGTGCGAACCCGAATTCATTGATTAGCAGTCCATGGGCTTCCGGTATCATAGGGTTGGCCTTTAATGATGCATGGACAGATAGAGTGATGCCGTGCGTAACAGCGGTGTTTTTGATATAACAGCGTGTTTCAGCCCCTATATCGCTTACATCCCACCCCCCACCCGATTCGTGCTTATCGGGAAACCACTCAAAGGCATCAAACCCGTTTGCTACCGCATACTCAAAAGGCAGCGTCAGGGGCGAGGCAGAGAAGGCGGTCTGGTTACCGATCCTGACTTGTTTCATAATAACCATAATAACAGAACTTTACCTTTATGGTGAAACCTTATTGATACACTCCTCCTCTTTCCTTCTCAAGTTCACTCTCTAAAGAGAGTCTGATTCATCTTTTAAAAAGAGTCCTCCTCAGGTTATAATCCCTTTACTCAGGCTATGGACCCCGAAAGAAGGGAGTGCCTTAACGGGGGGTCAGGCTGTCTGTAATTGACCGATTGCTGAAAAATCATTTAAAATTAACTATATGCGAGAGTGGCGGAACTGGCAGACGCGCTGGACTTAGGATCCAGTGGGATTTCCCATAGGGGTTCGACTCCCCTCTCTCGCACCACCCTGAATGCAACCCCTCCTGAGCCTGATATATTTCTGAAGCAGCGGGGAGCCAGGAACAGGTATTGTTTAATGGGCTTGAGTTGACAGATATATGAGCACAAGAGGAGAGTCAGTGTTTTAGATGGTAAAGCCATCGGAGTCTGAGAAGAGGCTTAAATCATTAAGCGAAGAGAAGTGAATTCCGGAATGTTCATCAATCCAGGCATAGTTCGATGCGGAGTTCATACCTTTATCTATTACGACCGTAAGACGCTCCTCGGTTTTGTGCAAACCGCAAACCACTGCACTTATTTAAGCTATGGGCAACTTCATGAATTTAGGGTACTTTATCTGTATGAAAATCGGTCTTTATTACTTTCATGCCCGGGACTTCTAATATTCCTGCTGATCCTCTAATGAGGCCGGCTTATATAAAACCTCAGTGATATTTTCTGGCACCTCTGCCAGGCAGATAAATACAGAGTTTTTTCCGGCTGAGTGGTTAGTTTTGCTGACAAATATGTCTTTCTGAACAGTTGCCAGGTTAATAACCCTAAGAATAATATGTTAATATGTATAGCTCTCTGGAGCATAATAGACCATAGGCTAAACTTGAAAGGAGTGATAGGTAATGTTCAGGTTGCGTTTTCTTACAGCAGGAGAGTCTCACGGAAAGGGACTGACAGGTATTATTGAGGGTATTCCCTCAAATCTACAGATAACCCCTGATTATGTGAACCGGCAACTCAGCAGGAGACAGGCCGGTTTTGGCCGTGGCGGAAGGATGAAGATAGAGTCAGACAGGGTTGAGTTTATCTCCGGAGTCAGATGGGGGGTCACAATCGGATCACCGGTTGCCCTGTTTATTGAAAACCGTGACTGGGAAAACTGGCAGGAGGGGATGTCACCTCTTACGGAAGAGAGGGGCTCTGTGCCGCCTGTTACAAGACCAAGGCCAGGGCATGCCGACTTGCCTGGTGCAACCAAATATCATCAGGATGATATCAGGAACATACTTGAGAGGTCTTCTGCAAGGGAGACAGCCATGAGGGTAGCCATAGGTGCAATTGGCAGGCGGTTTCTTGAGGAGTTTGGCATAACTATTGGTGGGTTTGTTACGGCCATAGGCAATGTCTCCATGAGCGTTGACCCGGCTGTTTTGAAAGAGGAGGACCTTAAGGCGCTATCCATAAGTGCTGAAGATTCTGATGTAAGGTGTCCTGAGAGTGGTACGGCAACCCGGATGAAGGAGGCCATTGAAAAGGCAACGGAGGAGGGCTACTCAATGGGGGGCACATTCCTGGTTCATGCAGTGGGTGTGTCGGTAGGTCTTGGCAGCCACATTCAGTGGGACAGGAGACTTGACGCCCGCCTTGCACATGCCTTCATGGGTATTCAGGCCATAAAAGGTGTTGAAATCGGCAACGGATTTGAGCTTGCAAAGAGACCGGGTGCTGAAGTGATGGATGAGATATATCCCTCTTCCGACGCTGAGTCTCCGATGTCTGTCCTCAGGAAAACGAATCATGCCGGCGGCATAGAAGGGGGGATTACAAACGGGATGCCTGTAGTAGTCAGGGCAGCCATGAAGCCGATCCCGACCCAGCACAAACCCCTCAGGTCTGTTGACATTGTTACAGGTGAACCCTTTGAGGCCACCTATGAGAGGTCTGATGTCTGTGCAGTGCCGGCGGCCTCGGTAATAGGTGAGGCTGTTATGTCTCTGGTAATTGCCGATGCCTTTCTGGAGAAGTTCGGTGGAGACAGCATGGAGGAGACAAAGAGAAATTACGAGAATTATCTGAAGAATATGTAGATATATTTTTCTGAAATCCGATATAACTCTGCGTCTTTCAAACGGGGAATTTTTTGACGGGATAAGGATGAGAAGAGAGTTTAGGAGTTAGGGAGTATATTGCTTCATGACAGGAAAGAAAATAGTTCAGTTTCTATAAATTTTGAAGTAATTTTGAAGTAATCTTGAGGCTGAAAAGAAGTTTTTTGTAGCTTTACGGTATCTTCTCGATATACTCAGGATAGGGATTTGGAAAGAGTGAGTCGGGATTTTAGAAATATCGTGATTATCCTGTAATCCTGCCTGAAAACAGCTAAACTATATAAGGGGAAAGAATGAAAAATATTGTGCTTTCTGGATTTATGGGGACCGGTAAAACTGTTATAGGCAGGAAGCTTGCCGGCAGGCTTGGTGTGAGGCTTGTCGAGCTTGATGCAGAGATAGAAAAGGCTGAGGGTATGACGATCAAAGAGATATTCAGCCGTTTTGATGAGCCCTACTTCCGTGACAGGGAGACAGCGATGGTAAAGAAGTTTGCTATCCAGGACAACGTAGTGATCTCCACTGGTGGAGGTGTTGTTCTGAGAGAGGAAAACATGAAGGCCCTCAGGGAAAAGGGTGTGATAGTCTGTCTTAAAGCAACCCCGGAGACCATTCTGAAACGCACAAGCACTTCAGGGAAACGGCCCCTCCTGAATGTGGACGACCCACTGAAAAAGATAAGAGACATCCTTGACTACAGACAACCGTTTTATGAAAAGGCGGATATCATAATTGAGACGGATTCCCTGTCACCTACAGAGATTGCAGATGAGATTATACGGAAAATGAAGGAGTTGTCCGGATAGATGAAGAGGGAGCAGTGGAATAGCCAGTTTGGGTTCCTGCTTGCAGCAGTTGGTTCGGCAATAGGGCTCGGCAATATCTGGCGATTCAGCTATATGGCATATAACTATGGTGGTGGAGCCTTTCTTATCCCCTACTTTACGGCCCTCTTAACGGCGGGGATCCCTTTGCTGATACTGGAATTTGCCGTTGGACATGAGCGTATCGGATCAGCCCCCCTCGCCTATGCAAAGATAAATCGGCTGGTGGGCCGTAACGTTTGTGATGTTCGGTATAGTGCTTTATTATATGGTAATAGTTGCCTGGTGCCTTAATTTCTTTTTCCTTTCTTTTAACCTTGGCTGGGGTAATGACCCTAACACCTTTTTCTTCAAGGATTTTCTTTCCGTAAGCAAGTCACCGTCAGAGATAGGCGGGATAAGGAGACCGATATTTTTTGCACTCCTTGTTATCTGGTTCATAAACTGGTTTATAGTCCACAGGGGTGTACAGCGGGGAATTGAGCTTGCAAACAGGATATTTATGCCCCTGCTCTTTGTGCTGACTGCTGTGCTCGTCTTCTGGTCTCTCACACTTGAGGGGGCAATGTCCGGGGTTCGGGCATACCTGACTCCCGATTTTTCCAGGCTCTCGGACCCAAGGGTATGGATCGATGCCTACAGCCAGATATTCTTCACCCTCAGCCTTGGTTTCGGGATAATGATAACCTATGCGAGCTATCTCCCTGAAAAGACAAATATTACCAGGAATGCATTGCTGATAGCGTTTATCAATAGTGGATATTCACTTTTTGCAGGGGTTGCGGTATTCTCTGTCCTTGGCTTTATGTCCACCACGCAGGGTGAACCCCTCTCCGGTGTCGTCTCACAGAGCATTGGTCTTGCCTTTGTTGCATACCCAAAGGCGGTCAGCCTTATGCCGGGAGGGAATATATTCGGTGCGATCTTTTTTCTCTGTCTTGTTGTGGCCGGTCTGTCCTCCTCCATCTCTATAATTGAGGCATTCACATCAGCAATGGTCGATAAATTCGGGATCAGGCGGAAACATATTATAACTACTGTTTCCATCCTGGGTTTCTGCGGATCTGTCATCTTTACCACGCAGGCAGGGCTGCTGTGGCTCGACATAGTCGACCATTTCCTCACTCACTACGGACTGATTGTTGTAGGCATATTTGAATGCATACTCGTGGGCTGGTTCTTCAGGATAAAGATTCTGAGACAACATATCAACAGGATCTCTACCATTAAGCTTGGTTTCTGGTGGGATATACTTATCAAATACTTTGTGCCCCTTGTGCTTGGGATAATACTCGTTGTAGATCTCTACGGTGAACTCAGAAAACCATATGGAGGATATACCTGGGCCTCGCTCATACTGATCGGCTGGGACTGGATATTATTGACCCTTATTGCCGCTTTTGTGATAGCATCAAGGCCCTGGAAGACCGAACATAACAAGGCAGGGGGAAGAAGTTCGGCATAGAATAGATAATTTAATTTCAGCCACAGATTTTACAGAGTTTACAAGGATCGGAATAAAGAGTTCAATTGGCCGCAGATTTTCGCAGATAAACGCAGATGCTAAATAAAACGGTTTTAATTTCGCAGTAAATTCACCTGGATGGTTAATTGCGAAATTACCTCGGAGCCCCGGCCGGATGCCGGGACGAGAATGTCGGTATTATATAATTAAAATTCTGTGTATCGCAATAGAAAGCATCACGCACAAAATCATCCCAATGCCTCCTGCAGCCTCTATAATCCTGCCTGCCATTGCCACATCCTCAAGTTCAATCTCCCACTCACCTTCTCCAATGAAGGGTTTTTCACTAACAACTCCTCCGTAAGAAATAGGCCCGCCAAGCTGTATCCCAAGTGCCCCTGCCATTGCCGCCTCTGGCAGACCTGCATTTGGGCTTGAGTGCTTCCTTCCATCGCGCAGCATCACCCTTACCGCCCTTAGAGGGCTCACTTTACCTGACCTGACAGGTGACAGTACGGCTGCAGAGAATATAATAGCCCAGGCTGTGAGCCTTGCAGGAATGTAATTGGCAATGTCATCAAGCCTTGCAGCTACATATCCGAAATTGATGTATCTCTCATTCCTGTAGCCAAGCATCGAGTCCAGTGTGTTTATTGCCTTGTATGTCATGGCAAGCGGAAGGCCGCCGATTGCAAAGTAAAACATTGGTGCAATTACCCCGTCTGAGACATTTTCGGAGAGCGTCTCAATGGTTGCCCTCAAGACCCCCTCCTCATTCAGTCCCTGCGTATCCCTGCCGACGATATGTCCAAGTTGCTCCTTCGCAGAATCAAGGTCAGACCGTTTAAGCTCAGAAAGCACATCCCCCGCAGATTCCCTCAGCCCCCTGAGTGCAATGGTCAGGGAACCGGCCAATGCAATGACGATATCATTTAAAGAGATAATATTTAATATCGAGATGTCCCGAAACACAGAGGATACTGCTTCAGTAAAGAGATACGTTATAAGATAGGTTATCCCAATCACAACCGCAACAACCACTCCCCCCGAGACTTTTTCAGCCACAGGGTTGTGGTAAAACCTTCTTGCCCGGCCCTCAAGCCAGGATATGAACTCTCCGATACACCTTATGGGGTGTGGAATCCATCGGGGATCACCAATGAGCGAATCCACTAAAAAGGCCAAGACAAGCTGTGCAGGCACTCCACTAAAAATCATTTTCTATCTCAACCCCGGTAATGTGTAATATAAATTTAACCCCTGTATTTTAGTCCAATACAGATGATTCTTTCTCATTTCAGGGCTGGCCCCTCCGGGGTCAATCCTGACTCCAGCCTCTCTGTCCTTACCACATCACTTATTATTGCCAGCTTTCACATCCCCCCAAAACCCTGTAGTTGTAAAGGTAATTTTACCATCCATATATTGTTCTGCTTCAGTATAATATTTCAAGATACCCAAGTAGTTGTCAATCAATTTTGCGTTTAGTATATGGAAAAAACTCCGGAAGGGGTTATTGTATTGCCATAATCATATTGATGGGTAATAGCGGTAACTCTTGGGGATAAAAAAGAAGGGGGTGGGTGGGCTAAGTAATTTGATTTAAGCGATTTGCAGTCCTGCAGGTTAAACAAAGAGGGGGGGGACCCCCGGTAAATTTTCAAACCTGAAACCATGAGGGGGGGTAAAATGTGTAAATTTCCGGATAACGCAGAAGCAATGAAAAACAAAGTAGAATCGGGTAATGGTGCACAGTTTTGGGCATATGTATCACCACAACATGAGACTTCAAAGTATGTTACCAAATGGGAGGTCAGGTTTGAACAAGCCGATGGTAATTGGTCGGGAACTATAGATTCTGATAATCCTGAGGAAATTCTGCAGACACCTAGCCTGTCAGGGATATTTAAAGTAACGGTCAGGGCTTCAGGACATGAATTTGAAGAACAAATTCTCACTCCGAAGCCTGGCAGTAAACCGAATATCGGTTGCAAATCAAACTGCACTGCTATAGTAGGTATTGTTGCTACGGAAGAAGGGGGTGGGGCTCACTATTGGACAACGTGGGATGCTATATGTTGCTGAATCTGTCTGACAGTGGTTATAATGTGGTTATAATATAGTTGCTGACCTGATGAGGGTCCGCAATCAGGGATGTAGCGGTAATAGCTATTCTGATATCCGTTACAACGGTGCCTGCCGTTTGCGGTTTATGGAACTGCTCGGTTATGCCGTTTTCTACATGCCATCTTCGGGCGTAGTTTCCAACTACGAGCTCAACTTAATTTTTCTCTTGACAAAAAAATTTTTTCTTGCTACTGTTATTCAAGAACCTTAAAAGATCGTAAAACCCACTGAAAACAAAAAACCCCGGGCTCCCGGCACAACGGGTCTTTTTTGTCTGAACCCCAGAAGTTCCGTGATTAAGAAGATATAACAAGTAAGGCATTCACTATGGAAGTTTTATCAAAGAGGTTGGATGCAGGCCATTCAGACCTCAAATGGTTTATTAAAATCAAAACAATATGAGCCTCTTGCAAAAGTCTGAAAACATAGCACATTCTGAACTTGTTTCAGAATCTAATAAAAACAATAAGTTAAGAGACCCTGAAACAAGTTCAGGGTGACAAATAGAAGACTTTTGCAAGAACCTCAATATCTTAAAAGAAAGGGGGGAGGAAGATTAAATGACAAAGTCTGATCTCATTGACAAGGTTGCTTCAGATTCCGGGTTGAGCAAGGCAGATGCCGGTAAGGCACTGGATGCTGTTCTGGGTAACATCAGGAAGTCTCTAAAGAAGAATCAGAAGGTAACTCTTGTTGGTTTTGGTACGTTCTCGGTTACCAAGAGAAAGGCCAGAAAGGGTCGTAACCCGCGAACAGGCGAAGCGATTAAGATAGCCGCTGCCAAGGTTCCGAAATTCATACCAGGTAAAGGCTTGAAGGATGCAATCAAATAACTCATTTTTTGTCCCGGGGGATGGACTTCTTCCATCCCCCTCACTTTTCACTATAACTGCCGATTCATGTCACAAGAATCATAACCAAAAATTGTTTGCTCTTGTTTTCATCGTCAGCCTGCAAGATTACAAACTTGACAAGAGACTTCAGCCTGAGTGATCGAGCATAGCCTGAATATGCCTTAATGCCCCTTGGGGGCCTTCCGCCCTGAGGATCTGCAAGACTTCCCTGCTGCCGAGACTTTTGAGGATATCAGCCCTTTTCTCAAGCGGAATCTCTGACTCCGTTAAGGTCCTCCTTATTCTTGCAAGGTGTTGAAGAAGCCCGCCTACTTCTTCTGTGTAGAGGTCTTCGAGTTCCTCCCTGATGCTTCTTGACAGGGCAGGGCTTGCACCGGATGTCGAAACTGCGATGGTAAGTTTCCCTCTTTTTATAACAGAAGGTACAGTAAAAGTGCAAAGCGCCGGGACATCCACTACATTTACCGGAATATTCCCTGCATCCCCCGAGACCTTACGGTTTACATCCATATCATATGTAGCAGCGATAACTATAAATGCCCCTTTCAGGTCACCATCCTGATATCTCCTCTGTGTATGTTCTATTTGTCCCGCTCTTTTTAGTCCGGCAAGCCTCTCTGTAAGTTCCGGACTGACAACAGTCACTGAGGCATCGGCATTAAGGAGGGCGAACACCTTTCTTTCGGCTACCTTCCCACCGCCGATTACAATGCACTTTTTGCCTTCAAGATTTAAAAATACAGGATAGTATCTCACTGTGTGGTTGCAGGCATAACCTTTTCTGCTTTTTTAGTGAATTCACTCTCAGGAAAACCTTTAGTCAGTTTATTGAGGTACTGCAGTGACTCATCTGTCCGGTTCAGCTCTCTGTATGAGATTCCGGTAAGATAAAGGACTTCAGGGGTTTTTTTATAATCGGGAAACTCCCTTAACAGGCCGAGAAACCTTCCTATGGCAGCGTTATAAGCCGCCTTTTTGTAATAAAACTTACCGACAAGGAACTCATATTCAGCTATGAGATTCCGGCATTTATTTATCTTGAGTTCTACGACCTCCCTGTAAGGGTTCCTTGGATAAAGCCTGAGCAGTTTCTGAAATTCCTCCAGTGCCTTCCTTGCACCTCCGGCACCTCTTTCAGGCCCTTCAATCTGCTTGAAATGCACAAGGGCAATCTGATACTGAGCATAAGGTGCACGGGGATGGTCAGGATAAAGCTGCAGGAATCTCCTGTACTCCTCAACTGCAAGTTTAGGTTGTCCCTCCAATACAAAGGATTCTGCAATCTTCAGTTGTGCCAGAGGGGCGTATTTTTTTGAGAGATCCCGGTTTTTTACTTCAAAGAGGAGCTTCCTTGCCTCTTCATATTCATCTTTTTTAATTAACTTGCTGGCCTGCTGAAGAACGGCTTTAGGGTCAAACACCGCATGCCTGACCGCTTTTTCCCCCGTACAGGAAACCAGCAGAAAGGAGACCGTTGATACAAATAAAACCAAGGAAAAGAATAATTGTTTCATTGCATTATTAAATCCTTATCAAGGTAAATTAGTCAAGCATTAATAGTAAGGCCTTCCAGAATCGAATTTGGAACTATGGGCAGTATGCACCCTGAAGTGCGGGAACAGTTACCCCGGCATATTGTAAAGGAGATCAACAATTTAAGATCCATTTAAATCATTTTATTGATCGCTTATAATGCAGAATTGTTCGATGCAAACCCTTGAGGATAAAAACATGCAACAGGTCGATTTGAACGTTGTAAAATACTGCCAGCCAAATCAATACCACTGGCTTGCATTCGAGACCAATGCTTTGTTGTCTGCTCTTTTTTTACTGCTTACGATAAATGTCTTTTCTGTGCCGAATATGATAATAATCTTGTTTTCTAAGTCAACTTGATAAATTACGCGATGGTCTCCAAATACGTATGCGGTAGCTTGATTCAGAGCCGTGAAGTTTACGGTGTTGTGATGGAAAAGGTTCGTCAGACAGAGCGTCAATAGCTTTGAGAATTCGAGATATGAATTGTCTATCAATTCCTCTTAAATCTTTTTCAGTTGAATGTTTCCATCGAATTTCATAAGAGGCCATCTGCTTCCAATCGTTTCTTTAGCTCATCAAAACTGGTTGTTGCTTCATCTTTACGCTCAGCAATAGCAGCTAAATCATGGATGTCTTCTATAAGTTCCTCATAGTTCTTCTAATGGCAATACAACGGCAGTTTTTTAACCGCTTTCATCAACCAAATATTGCGCTTTTCCCATCATGTCCTCCATAAATAGCCTTTACTAAATTGTAACATACAATCTTAATTTCATATTTGCCTGTTTCTTTCATAACCGATCTTTGACAAAGCTGACACTACCTCACGACCTGATATTTGTAGAAGTAGCTCACACCACTACCTCTACAATTTTTTCATCTATAGACGGAGGAATAGGTTCATTGTGTTCTTTCAGACTTTCAATATACACTTCAATAGCCTCTTGAATATTCTTTAATGCTTCTGCACGTGTTTCTCCTTGAGAAATACAACCAGGGAGAGAAAGGCCCTCGGCTACAAATATCCCATATTCATCTTGTTTAACGAACTTCAGGGACATCCTATAGTCCCCTACCTGCGATTGAACCTTTTATTGCCGTATCCCGATTTTTTTCTTGACATTGAAAACTAACCTATTTTATTCTTAATGCATGTATAACAAAAATCTAATATTAACAAAACGACTTCTTAAGGCAGCATGGCATATAGATGCCATGGCTGAAGTGGGTTTTTATTAGTTGGTAGCAGGTTAAATCTAAAAAAACTCAAAGGCCACGGCATTTATTTCCGTGGCCTTTTTTATTATAGAGATATTTTATAAAATCAAAATCCGGTAGTTAATGGTTGTTAGACAGTAACATCACTTGTTGACTCTCTCAGACCAGGAAAGGAGACATTATGCGTAAGAGTAAAAAAGAGATACAGAACAGAGACATTATTATTGAACTACTGAATTCCTGCCATGCCGGCAGGCTTGGGACTATCAGCAAAGACGGCTATCCAATGGTCAAGCCGCTCAACTTTGTATATCACGATGGAAAGCTGTATTTTCATAGTGCAAAAGAGGGAGAAAAGATTGATGACATAAAGAGGGACAGCCGGGTCTGCTTTGAAGTGGATCAGCTATTAGCCTATGTAAAGGCAAAGAATCAACCCTGCGAGGCTGGATATCTTTACAGGAGCGTTATCATAAAAGGCAAGGCCCATATTATTGAA